>CBDUSX010000019.1:0-20122 GCA_965369935.1 uncultured bacterium | reverse complement strand
TTGAGGCGGGGCACCTCCCACGGCGAGTTGCACGAATTGCTGCCGCCCCTGCTGACCCTGCTGGAGGCCCTGGAGGCGCGTCGGTTCGAGACGGAGGAGAAATGACGCATGCGGGCATTTCTTGTCGTGGCCTTGTTGCCATGTGCGTGAAATTGCACGAGAATTGAATTTACTCGTTTAAACAGACTATAGGCGCGGCGTCCTGGGGCGGTATTGGGCGTGCTGTTATACGCTGAGTTGGTTCGCCCAGGTAAATGGGAGCCTTATAAATGCAGCCGGAAACCAAGACCAGCGAATTGGGTGATCGCATAGATGCCTTCGCAAAATCGAAGGAGCGGGACGAGTTTACACGCACAGCCATTAATCGGGACATTGAGACCCTGCAAAAAGCGGATTCCGCATCGGCGTCTGCCTTCCGGGGAATGATGGCTGCCCTGGATCGGGACGAACAGGCGACGAGAAGGCATTTCGAAAATGCACGTAGGCTTCGCCCTCATGATCGGTGGATTGAGTTTCACTACTCAAAGGCCTTGCACTATCTAGGATACTTCAGGGAATCCAGAGAAATGGTGCGAGCGATATGTGAGTCTGATCGCAGCAACCTCGCCATGTTGGATGAGTTGATCCGCCAAACAATTGTTTCCGGGCGCGCAATTGAGGCCGCCGAATTGATGGCTCGTCGAAACCTGCTCAAACCCGACGATCAACATACTTATCAAGACTCAATCCAGAGTTTCAGCGCATTTTACCAGAGGCACGACGTGCAGGACAACGATGTGGAAGACTTGTTGGAAGTCACGTTGAACCTACTCCACGATGCCGGTTATTATCACGATTTGGCGGATTATGGTGTGCGCAGGGATGGAGAATCGGAATGGTTTAGTGGAAGACTGGAGGTGGCGGGGCCAGTTGAAACGATCGTAGAACTGAACGTGAAACTAGCCGATACCCAGGCCGCTTCCGAGTTCTCTCCGGATTTGATGACCCTTGTGAATTTCCTATTCGTTCCCGCTTCCAATTAATGGCCATTACCCCGCAAGACCTGCTCGAGTACGCAGAATCCCTGATCCTGGAATCCGGGGAAATCCGGCTCCGCAACGCCGCCGGCCGCGCCTTCTACGCCGCCTATCACTCATGCCTTCCTCTCTGTGACCGGTTGGAAAGCGGCCCGGATTTAAGGGAGGGCACCCACAGAAGAATAATCCGGCTGCTCAGCGACTATCATGGCCCGGATGAGAGTATCTCCCGGCGCATAAGGGCCTTGGGCGTCATGTACAAGCAGGTACGGGATTTGAGAAGCAAAGCCGATTACGAGATCGACTCGGATTTCACGGAGGGGGAAGCTGAAATGGTACTCGGAACGGTCAAGAGAATCGTTGAACGGACGGCAGAACTTAGCAGCGTAACTCTCGGCTAATTCGCCGCCTCACCCCGGGTGGGCTTCCAGGCGCGCCAGTTCTTCTTCCACCATGGCGTCGTCCAGTTTTTTGAACAGGGGTTCGGGTTTGCCCAGGGGCTGGCCCACGGGCAGAGCGGAGGGGCCCCAGGCGCCCACCCGCCCGGAGTAGTCGCCGGTCAGCACGCGGTGGGCATGGCCCTCGTCCTCCACCACCTCGTCGAAGCGCAACTCGCCTGCCAGGGAGCCGGAATAGCCCAGCATTTCGTGCAGCCGCTGGGAGGAAAAGGGCAACACGGGCGCGAAGATCACCTTCAGACAGTCCAGCACCCGCAGCAGGGTGTACATCACCGTGGCGGCCCGCCCTTCGTCTTCCTTGATGAGGCGCCAGGGCTCCTCCTCGCTGATGTAGCGGTTGGCCAGGTCGGCCAGGCGCATGGCTTCGATGATGGCGGCCTTGAAGCTGGCCTTTTCAATCAGCTCGCCCACGCTGGCGAAGCCGGCCTCGATGGCGCCCAGCAGATCACTGTCGGAGCCTTGCAGTTCTCCCGGCTCGGGCACGGCGCCGTATTGCCTGTGGGCCATGCTGAGCACACGGTTCACCAGGTTGCCCCAGGTGGCCACCAGCTCGTCGTTGTTGCGGCGCAG
Source organism: uncultured bacterium (assembly GCA_965369935.1). GTDB lineage: Bacteria > SAR324 > SAR324 > SAR324 > JACQKK01 > JAPUIH01. Next base: position 18,078 of record CBDUSX010000019.1, on the reverse strand, counting down.
GAACTCCGCCCAGGTGAAGTCGGTGTCCTGGGCTTCCGGCCCCGCCACGGCGAGGTAGTAGCGCAGGGCGTCGGGGTCGTAGCGCTCCAGAAAATCGTTGACGTAGATGACCACCCCGCGGCTGCTGCTGAACTTTTTCCCTTCCATGGTCAGGAATTCGCTGGAGACCACGTCGTAGGGAATGGAAAGCGGCTCGCCCTTTCCGCCGCCCAGGGTGCCGGCCATGCCGTTGCCGTAGCCGATCAGCATGCTGGGCCAGATGATGGCGTGGAAGACGATGTTGTCCTTGCCCATGAAGTAATAGTGGCTGGCCTGATCGTTCTGCCACCATTCCCGCCACGCCTCCGGACGGCCGACGTGGGCGGCCCATTCCACGCTGGCGGAGAGATAGCCGATCACCGCGTCGAACCAGACGTAGATTTTCTTGTCGTCGCGCGCCTCGTATTCCGGCAGGGGGATGGGAATGCCCCATTCCAGGTCGCGGGTAATGGGGCGTGGCTGGAGGTCGTCCAGCAGATTCCGGGAAAAGCTGCGCACGTTGGGCCGCCAGTGCTGCTGGCCGTCAATCCAACTTCGCAAGGGCTCCACGAAGGCGGGCAGATCGAGAAAGTAATGCTCGGAGTCCCTGAATTCCGGCGGCTCGCCATCTATCTTGGAGCGGGGATTGATCAATTCATGCGGATCGAGCTGCTTGCCACAGTTTTCGCACTGATCGCCCCGCGCCTCCTCGGAACCGCAGTGGGGGCAGGTGCCCTCGATATAGCGGTCGGGCAGGGTGCGCCCCGTCTTGGCGCTGAAGGCGCCCATGGTCGTCTTTTTAAAAATGCAGCCCTTCTCCGACAGGGTCTTGAACAGGTCCTGGGTGATCCGGTAGTGATTCCGTGTGGTGGTACGGCTGAACAGGTCGTAGCTCAGGCCGAGATTGTAGAGGTCGTCGCCGATGACCTTGTTGTAGCGGTCGGCCAGTTCCTGGGGGCTCAATCCCTCCTTGTCCGCCTGCACGGTGATGGGCGTGCCGTGCTCGTCGGTGCCGCTCACCATCAGCACGTCGTTCCCGGCGAACCGGTGGTAGCGGGCAAAGATGTCGCTGGGCACACCGAAGCCCGCCACGTGCCCGATATGCCGGGGGCCGTTGGCATAGGGCCAGGCGACCGCGATCAGAATTTTCTTGGCCATGGAATACAGGTGTCCGCGCACTGGTGAATGAACAGCCGGGGCCCCTCCGCGCGGGAGGCAGGGACACCGGCCGCGGGCCGCGCCCGCTTTCTTGATCGGAATTCCGCGTTCAGAAAAATTCTCTGATGGAGGATGAGGTGTCCTGCACGTGGAAGGGCACGATCTTCAGGGCCGTCGTACCCTTTTTGACCCAGACCCGGATCATGGACACCGCGGAGCCATCGGGCATGGCGGGACTCGGACATTCCTCCACATAAATGATGTCCGAGGTGCGAAATTCATAGAAAAACGCGTGCTGACTCAGGGGGTCGCTCAGCAGCAGAACTTTTTCCGCATCCCGGCTGGCTTGCGGGGAGCCGGTGAACGCTACGGCGATCTGCTGCAGCTTCTTCAGGCTCCCGCGATAGGGCTCAATCTGGTAGTGGGACATCAAGGACCGTGTTTCCATCATGCCTTCCCAATCGGTTGAAGCTGCGCCCGTGCCGTCCGGCCGCCTGAGGGGCGGAGGCCGGAACGCAAAAGGGATTTCCATTCCATGAAGATCATACCTTTTTGAAAACAGGGATAAAACCCCCCGCGTACCGGCGGGGCGCCACAGCCCCGGCATTGTCGGGAATCCGGCCCCCGGCACGGCCCTCGATCCGGCGGGCGCCGGCGTCATCCACTAAGGATTTAATATTGAATAATGTACGGCGGATGTGAGAAATATGTGATAGCTCCGTGAGGGAATTTACATTGAGCGATTTTCAGGGCGTCCGATATGTGGTATAAGGCAGATCAAATAGCATTAAACTAGTTGAGCAGCCATCCCAATGCGCTGGACGGCCGGAACAGGCTGACGGAGGCGCTTCCAATGGGGCCCCTGACGCCGAACGTAACCGGGTAATCACTGTGGCCATGCTGTCCAATCTGCTGAAACTGCCGGGAAGCGAGGAGCGCGAGGTCAACAAGGTCTTGCGGCAGGCGGAGAAATACAAGACGCCGGTGCGGATCGAGATCGAAAACTCCAACGTCCGTTTCTATTCCATCCTGTCAATTAAGCGGGGGTTGGTGGTCGTCGCCAAGCCGCCGGGATTGAAAGGCGGGGTTTCCAGGGAAGGGTTCGTCCGCTTCAGGGTGCCGGACTCGGAGGATAAGGAAATCCGCATGGAAGTAACCGTGCCCCACTTCAACTTGCTGAGCGGCGGTTACGTATTTCTGTGCAGATTGCCCAAGGAATTCGCCGAGTCCTCCAAGCGGAATTCGGAGCGCTACAACACCAGCAGGTTCAACAATCTGCACCTTTTCATCCCGGAAATGAAAGTCCGCTACCGGATCATTGACATATCCAGCACCGGTTGCAAGGTGTTTACCGAAAAGTCCAATCCCAAGAGCCTGTTCGAGGTGGGAAAACCCCTTTCCCCGGCCAGCATCAGCGTTGGGGACAAGGTGGAAATTGACCTGGCCTCGGCGATCCCCCGCTCCCATCACAGAAACACGGTGGGGTTCGAACTGCGGGTGGACGGCGGGGGCTCATCCGGCAAATACCTGTCCCATTTCCTCAAGTCTCTCGAAACCGCGGAGACTACCCGCCTGCGCGTGGACTCGGTATAGCCACGCTCGAAAGCCGTCTGGCCCGGAATGATTCGCGGAGCCGGGCCATCAGGATCATGGGTTTGCCCGGCCACTACGGCGTTTTCTGCGTGGGGCCCGCCCGCATGCCGCTCAGGCGCCCCCGCCGTTGGCCAGCACCTTGAGAAAGTCCGTCGTGGTGACGATGCCCACCAGTTTTTCATGGCTGGTCACGGGCAGGCAGCCCACCCTTTCATTCGCCATCAGCCTGGCAGCTTCCGGAACCGCCATGCCGGGGGCGACAGTGACGGGACGTTTTGTCATCACCTCGGACATTTTGACCTTGTCAATCAGGTAAAGAAGCTCGTGCATCTCCAGCGAGGTCGCATCGGAGGGCGAGGCGCGCTTGAGGTCGCGGTCCGTGACAACGCCCACCAGTTTTCCGTCGGCCTCCAGCACGGGTAAGTGCTTGATATCATGATTTTTAAGTAACTTGGTGGCGGCGTTCAGCGTGTCGCCCCCGGTGACGGTAATCGGATCCTTATGCATGATTTCGGCGATTTTCATTCTTCCACCTCCTGATTCGGGGGAGGGAACAAAGCCCCTCCGCCCGGCTTTCGCATCCTCTCTGCGTGCTTTCTGAAGCTCTCTATCCTCTTCCGCGTAATTCCATTGTTCCAAAAGCCGTGCCATCCGGCGGCGCACCGAACGTTGCGATTGGACGCCGCGCGCGGGGCGGGCCTCCGCTTGCAGGAACGGGGAAGTATGCTAGGTTTGGAATCGTTCAGCGCCTTTGTAAGCAGCGTTAACCGCATGATTGCCCTTTGGCGGGTCCGCACCGCCAACGGAGAATAACGACCATGGCCGGCCCCCTGATTCGATTCGACATGTCCCTGCCGAACTATTTCACCTATCCGCCCGCGCCCGGCGTGGACACGAGGCCCATGATCCCGCGCAAGGAGGTGCGGCAGCTATACATGCGGGGCGAATTCGGCTGCAAGCCGGATGGGCAGTTGCGCCCCATATCCGCCCATTCCACCACCCATCTGGACGTGCCCTTTCATTTTATCGAGACCTCCGCCGACGTGGCCGGCGTGCTCAACAACGCCGAATACGCCGGTGACCGGCCCTGCCTGGCCCGGGTGGTGGCCCTGGGCGGGCGGGAGGAGATTCCCGGCGCGTTCACGCGCGACGGCGTCACCTATTGCGAGGCCGTGTCCGCCGATCTGCTGCCGGAGGCGGAGGAGCTGCGCGCCTATGAGGCCCTGGTGATCCTGACCGGCTTCGGCACTCTCATGCGGCGCCAGGAGGGCGCGCCGTTCACGCCCGCTCCGGACGGCCCCTTCCACATCCCCTTTCTGGAACCCGCGGCGGTGGAGCGCATCCTGGAAAGCGGCCTGGCGCTGGTGGCCATTGACTCCACCACCGTCGAGCCCCAGACCAGCGTGGAGCCTCTGCGCATGAGCAGCGACGCCCATTTCAGCCTGTTGGGCCATGAGCCGCCGGTGCTGATCCTGGAGGGGCTGGGGGCGGGAGACATGGCCGAACAGGTGGGGTTCGTGCCCTCCGAGGGCCTGCTGCACATGGTGGCCCGGCGCGTCAACGAGCGGGGCGCCGAGGCGGCCCATGGCCGTGCCTTCCTGTACTTCTACCGGGACGACCCGCAAGGGGAGGCCCTGCGCGCCCTGGCCCGGACAATGACCCCGGAGGAATTCTATGGCTGAGGCGCCGCCACCCCGCGCAACGGTCAACGAGTTGCTGAACTCGGGCCGCCAAGGTCAGCAGACCCTGGTCGAGGGCTGGGTGCGCACCCGGCGCGACAGCAAGGAATGCACCTTCCTGGAAATCAACGACGGTTCCTGCCTGGCCAATTTGCAAGTGGTGGTGGACGCCGCCCACGAGAGCCATTCTACCGCCGAGCGGGCCACCACGGGCTCCAGCATCGTCGTCGCCGGCACTCTGGTGTCCTCGCCGGGCAAGGGGCAGGCCCTGGAAATGCAGGCAAGCGCCATTGACCTGGTGCAGGCCGCGGACGCGGATTATCCCATCCAGAAGAAGCGCCACAGCTTCGAATACCTGCGCTCCATCGCACACTTGCGCGTGCGATCCAACACCTTCGGGGCGGTGGCCCGGGTGCGCAGCACGCTGTTTTTCGCCGTGCATGAATTTTTCCAGCAGCGCGGCTTCATCTACCTGCAGTCGCCCATGATTACCGCCAGCGACGCGGAGGGCGCCGGCGAGATGTTCCGCGTCACCACCCTGGAACCCGAGGCCGGGAAAGCAGTGGACTGGTCCCGGGACTTCTTCGGACAGAAGACCCACCTCACCGTCTCCGGACAACTGGAGGGCGAGGTGTTCGCCCATGCCTTTCACGACATCTACACCTTCGGCCCCACCTTCCGCGCGGAAAACAGCAACACCTCCCGGCACGCCGCGGAGTTCTGGATGTGCGAGCCGGAGATGGGCTTCGCGGACCTGGCGGACAACCGGCGGCTGGCCGAGGACTTCCTGCGCTTCTTCATTCAGGCGGGCCTGGAGCGCTGCCCGGAGGACTTCGCCTTCTTCGATCAGCGCATCGAGCAGGGCCTGCTGGCCAAGCTGAACCACATCCTGGAGTCCGCGTTCGAAACCATCACCTACACCGAGGCGGTGAAGCTGCTGGAAGCCTCCGGCGAGAGCTTCGAGTTTCCGGTGGGCTGGGGCCATGACCTGCAATCGGAGCACGAGCGCTATCTGACGGAAAAGAAAATCGGCCGCCCCACCTTCGTGGTGGACTATCCCTCCGAAATCAAGGCCTTCTATATGCGCCGCAACGACGACGGCAAGACCGTGGCCGCCATGGACCTGCTCGTGCCGGGGGTGGGGGAGATCATGGGAGGCAGCCAGCGGGAGGAGCGGGGCGACATGCTGCGGGAGCGCATGAAGGAGTTCGGCATTCCGGAGGAGGAACTCTGGTGGTATCTGGACCTGCGCCGCTTCGGCTCCGTGCCCCATTCGGGCTTCGGGATCGGCTTCGAGCGCGTGCTGATGTACCTGACCGGCCTCACCAACATCCGCGACGTGATTCCTTTTCCCCGCACCCCGGGCCATGTGGCCTTCTAGGGCCGGGGCGTCACGCGGCCTATGTCGGAATTGATCGAGGAGCGCCGATGGCCTACGAGAACCTGCTGTATGAAAAACGGGGCGCGGCCGCCTGGATCATCCTGAACCGCCCCGACGCCATGAACGCCCTCAATCCGCCCCTGGTGGACGAGCTGGGGCGCGCCGCCAAGGAAGCCGCGGGGGACAGCGGCGTGCGGGCGGTGGTGATCACGGGCGCCGGCCGCGCCTTTTGCGCCGGGGCGGACCTGAAGTTCATCAAGGGCGCCCTGGCCGAAGGCGTGGGCCCGGAGATGCAGGCGCTGCTGGACAAGATCATGACCGTGTTCGGAGACCTGGAGCGGCTGCCCAAGCCGGTAATCGCCGCGGTGAACGGAATGGCCCTGGCCGGCGGGCTGGAACTGGTGCTGGCCTGCGACCTGGTGATTGCCGCGGAGAAAGCGCAACTGGGAGACGCCCACGCCAACTTCGGGCTGATCCCCGGCGGCGGAAGCTCCATCCGCCTGCCCCGCAAGATCGGCCCCACCCGGGCCCGCTACCTGCTGTTCACCGGCGATTTCGTGCCCGCGGCGGAATTGCTCCATACGGGGCTGGTCAACCGGGTGGTGCCCGAAGCGGACCTGGAGCGGGCGGCGCAGGAACTGGCGGACAAGCTGGCCGCCAAGAGCCCGTTGAGCCTGAGCCGCATGAAGGCCCTGGTTCAAGAGGGCTGGGACATGCCCCTGGATGAGGCCCTGCGCACTGAGCACGCCGCGTTCCGGGAGCATGGCCAATCCAGCGACATGCGCGAAGGACTGGCCGCCTTCAACGAAAAACGCACGCCCCATTACACGGGGGAATAAACCCGCCGGCGCGCCGCCAGACGGAAGGCGCGGAGCGAATCCGGGAGCATCGCCATGGACTTTTCCTTCACCTCCGAGCAGGACGCCATCCGCGAAGTGGCGCGGCGGTTCGCCGCCACCCGCCTCGCCCCGGAATACGGCCGGCGGGAGAAGGAAGGCCGCCTGGAGCGCGAGCTGTTCGCCGAAATGGGCGAGTTGGGCTTCATCGCCGCGGGCATTCCCGAGGAGCTGGGCGGGCAGGGACTGGACAGCGTCAGCGTGGGCATCATCGTGGAAGAAATCTCCTACGGCGACCTCAACGCGGCCTACATCCCCATGCTGGGAGGGCTCAACGCGGCCATCCTGGAGCAGCACGCCGCGCCGGAGGTGGCCCAAGAGTGGCTGCCCAAGCTGTGCAGCGGAGAAATTTTCATGGCTTTGGCCCTCACCGAGCCCCAAGCCGGCTCCGACGCCGCGCGCATGAAGCTGAAAGCCGAAAAGAAGGGCGGCCGCTACGTTTTGAACGGCGAGAAGACCTCCATCTCCTTCGCCGATCAGGCCGACCTGTGCATCGTGTTCGCCCGCACCGGCGCCGAGGAGGACGGAGCCGGCGGCGTGAGCGCCTTCCTGGTGCCTCTGGAACAGCCCGGCATCACCCGCACCCGCTTTGACGACCTGGGCTCAAAGGCCGTGGGGCGCGGCTCGCTGTTCTTCGAAGACGTGGAAGTGCCACAGGAAATGATGCTGGGCGCGGAGGGCCGCGGCTTTTCCCAGGTCATGCGGGGTTTCGACTTCAGCCGCGCCCTGATCGGCCTGCAATGCCTGGCGCCCGCCGCGGCTTCAGTGGCCGAAACCTGGTCCTACGTGGTGGAGCGCAAGGCCTTCGGCGCACCCCTGGCCAAGTTCGAGGGGGTTTCCTTTCCCCTGGCCGAGGCGGAAACCATGCTCTCCGCGGCGACCCTGCTCTGCTACAAGACGCTTTGGCAGCGGGATCAGGGCCTGCCCCACACCGCCGAGGCGGCCATGTGCAAGTGGTGGGCGCCCAAGCTGGCCTTCGAGGTGATCCAGGACTGCCTGCTCCTGCACGGCCACGCCGGCTACGGCGGGGACTTCCCGCACCAGCAGCGGCTGCGGGACGTGTTGGGATTGCAAATCGGCGACGGCACCGCCCAGATTATGAAGATGATCATCGCGCGGGAAAAGGTGGGGCGGGTGGCCGTGCCCTACTGAGCGGGGGCCGTTCCGCCGCGGTTGTCATCGCGGGCGCATACATAGTAGGAAGAGAGCAGGCAACGGAGAAAAAATCCGCCACCGGCGTGGCGATTGCAAACATGCTCGAGGCAGGCAAATGGCTTTCGGCGGATTTCTGGACAAATTCACCAAACGGGGCGACGACGACGCCGAGGTGGCCTCCCAGGCGATCTCCAGTCTGACGGACAACCGCAAGACCATGCGCGTGGAAATCGAGCAGACCCACTGCTCCTACTATACCATTCCCATGCTGCGCTCCGGCGCAGTGGTGGTGCCTACACCGGAGCGGTTCAAGACCAATCTGGAGACAGGCGGCTGGCTGCGCATCCGCATCAACAATGAGAACAAGCAGGATCTGCGCGTGCAAATTACCTCCGCCAGGCACGGCGGCACGGGCCAGATGGCCTTGAGCCCGGAACACATCGCGGTGCTTTGCAAAATCCCCGGCGCGGCCGTGATGCCCACCAAGCGCGCCCACGACCGCTTTCACACTTCCCACTTCAAGGGCCTGCAACTGGACATCATTTCCCCGGTGGGCACCTACCCGGTGTTGGACCTCAGTACGACGGGCATGCGGGTGGGCGTGGAATCGGAGGAGGAATTGCAGCGTTTCCCGGTCGGCCAGTCTCTGAAAAGAGGGCGCATCCGGTTCGGCAGCAAGGCCGTGGTGGACCTGCAGGACGTCATTCCCCGCTGTCACTATGAAGGAGCGGTGGGCCTGGAATTCGAGGTCAACTCCAGCGGGCACTCGCAGAGAGTCCTGAAGATGTTTCTGGACTCCCTCGAGTACAGGCAAAAAGGAACCAAGCCCGCTTCCAAAAAGGAAGCCGCAGAAGATCAGAATCCTCCCGCATGATTCCCGGGAACGGCCCTCGCGGCCTCCCCTTGACCCGCCTGCTGAATCACAGATCTGAATCGCGGCCCGCCCCCGCCGTTTAGCGGGGCAGGATGACCAGGGTCCCGCCCTCCAGGCCAAAGACCAGGTCCGGATATACTTGCGTACGGAAGTTGGCGGTAAGGACGGCGGTGACGATTTCCCTGCCGTAGGAATAGCTGCGCAGTTCCCTGAAACGCCCGGAGGCGAAGGTGACGATGCGCAGGCTTTTCCGGTCGGCCCCCGGCACCACCAGATCGGGCATCAAATCGTTGTTGAGGTCAATAATGGCCGACATGCCCAGCTCCCGCGAGCCGATGGCGTGGTTGGAGAATCCGGGTTGGCCGTACTTCCGTACCAGCCGCGTCCCTATTCGCCTGTACAGCGCCAACGTCCCGCCGATGTGGGGGGTAAGCACCACGGCGATCTCCCGGCGGCGGTCGCCGTCAAAATCCGCCACGCCCACCGGGTTCAGCCAGCGGTTGCGTTGGCCGAAGGGCTCCGACTCCGCCAGCAGCCGCAGTCTGCCGTTGACCACCCCGAACAGGGCCACCGAGGAGCCGGCGTCCAGGCGGGAGCGCACCAGCAGCACCTCCTCCTGCCCGTCCCCCTCCAGGTCCACCACGCGGGGCCAAAGGTCCTCGAACACGGAGCCGGCGTCCAGGGTGAAGGTGAGCACCCGCCCCGAGTTGATCTCGACCCGCAGTTGCGAGGCTTCCACTTCATCGCCGAGAATGCCGTGGCCGTAGCGCCGGGTGGGGCCGGCCAGCCAGGTCTTCTTGATGGTCAATTTGCCCAGCCCGACGATGCCGTCGCTGAGCATGCCGGAGACCTCCGCCCCGGCGGCGCGCGGGCAGCGCTCCAGCGCCTGCAGGCGGTAGCGGCCTGCATCTTTCAGCAATAGAAAATACCCGCCGCCGCGGGTGGTCACGATCACCTCCCCCGGCAGGGCGCACTCGCCCACGGCCAGGCGGGCGATTCCGCCGGGCACCTGCAGGGCCACCCCGCCCCCGGGCGGCACCGCCACGGAGGTCTGGCAGCCGGCGCCCAGCAACGCCGCCCATCCCACGACGAATCCCACGGCCGCCCGGCGCCAAGGCGCGGGGACGGCAACGGTAAATATCGGCGGCATCGGCGGCATTTCCGGCATCTCCGACATCTGAATATCCCTATCCTTGCGCCCGCACCGCTTTAGGTTGTGTCCGAGAGTTACGGAGTGGGCGATTATATCTGACGATTCCCGACTCCGCGCAGATCGAGACGCGCGCCTTGCGCGCTCCTCAGTAACGCGGAGTCCTTGATTATCAGAAGTTTATAGAAAGCCGCATCCCTGAGGAGCCTCGCATAGCGAGGCGTCTCGAAGGGTGCGGCATCACGAGTCGTTCTCTCGGGCACAACCTAGCCCAGCCGGTTCATGGACCAGCGCCCGACGTTGGCGAGAATGACCTCGGGATGCGCGAAGCCCTCGCTGAGCAGCTTGTGATAGACGCACTCCGCCTGCGTGCGCAGCCCGGCGGCCTCGTGCCCTCCGGCGTAATCCCGGCTCTGCTCCGGAGTCAGCCAGTGATCCAGCAGCCCGCCCAGCAGCTCCGTGGTGCCGCTGCCTTCGTCGAACTGCTCCTTGCCGCGCCACAGAATTTCTTCGGGCAGCAGGCCCTCGCCCGCCTTGCGCAGAATCCATTTTTCCAGCAGTCCGCCGTCCGCCGATTTGTGCAGCTTCAACTCCGGCGGGATGGCCAGGGCCATTTCGACGAATGCCACGTCCAGGAACGGCACGCGGCCCTCGATGGAATGGGCCATGGTGAGGCGGTCCACCCGCTGCAGGTTCATGTTGTGCAGGGCGCCCACCGAGCGCCGCAGCTCGCCGTGCAGGGCGCCGGCATCGGCGATGTCCTTGTAGTAGGTGTAACCCGCGAACAACTCGTCGGCCCCCTCGCCGGTGAGGATCACCTTCACGTAATCCGCGGCGATGCGCGACACGAAGTAACAGGGGATGGCGCTGGGCACGAGATCCTGGTCGAAGGACTCCAGGTGGTAGACGATCTCGGGCAGCTTTTCCGTCACCTCTTCCGCGCTGAGAAGCACCTCGTGATGCACCGTGTCCAGGTGCCGCGCCACCAGCCGGGCCGCCTCCAGATCGCGGGAACCCTCGATGCCCACGGAAAATGTGTGCAGCTCGGACACATGGCGGCGGGCCAGGGCGGCGATAAGGCTGGAGTCCAGCCCGCCGGAGAGAAACGCGCCCAGCGGCACGTCGCTCATCAGGCGCTTCACGACCGCCGCCTCCAGCATGTCCCGCACCAGGCCGGCAAGCTCCTCGGGCGATCCGTGACACGGCTCGGGCGCCGGCAGCTCGTAGAAGCGGTGCAGGCCCTCCCTGGTGTGGTACCAGGCGCCCGGCGGGAACTCGCTGATTTCCCCGGCCACGCCTTCCAGCGCCTTCAGTTCCGAGGCGAACACGAGGGCCCCCTGCCTCTTGCCGTAATACAGTGGCTTGATGCCGATGGCGTCCCTGGCCAGGTACACGTCCTCCCCGTCGGCGATGGCCAGGGCGAACATGCCGTCCAACCGTTCCGCCGCCGCGCATCCCAACTCACCGTAGAGATGCAGGGCTGACTCGCTGTCGCTGTGCGTGCGGAAGTCATGGCGGCCGGCCAGTTCCTCGCGCAGGGCCGGGAAGTTGTAAATCTCCCCGTTGGCCAGGATGGCCCGCTCGCCCCGCGCATCATAAATTGGCTGGTCGCCCCCGGCGGGGTCCATGATGGAAAGACGGCGGTGGCCCAGGGTGCCGCGGGTGTGGCGGTGCATGCCTTCAGCGTCCGGGCCGCGATGGATCAGGCGCGTCATCATCTCCCGCACCAGGGGGACGTCCTCCTCCCCCCAGATTCCGGCAATTCCGCACATGGCTGTCTCTTGCTCTGTTTCTCGCAAACCTGGAACGTGGCGGGCCGGGCGGCTTTAGGGACGCATGCCGAAGCGGCGCTTGCCCGGCGTGCGCAGGGGCGCGGCGACCTCGGCGAATTCGCACAGCAGGGGGCGCGTGTCCCGCGGGTCAATGATCTCCTCGGGCTTGAAGCGCTCCGCGGCCCGGAAGGGGGAGCGCAGGCGCTCCAGCCGCTCCCCGATGCCGGCCAGGTGCGCTTGCGGGTCTTCCGCCGCTTCGATCTCCGCCCGGTAGGCCGCCTCGATGCCCCCCTCCACGGGCAGGGAGCCCCAGTCCGCCGACGGCCAGGCATAGCGCATTCCGTAGCGCTCGTAATTCTGGTGCGCCGAGCCGGCCACACCGAACACCTTGCGCACCAGCACGGTGCACCAGGGGGTGCGCGACTGGAAGATGGCGGCCATGGCCCGCGCGCCATAGCGGATGGTGGCCGCTTCCTCGGCCTCCACGCCGATCAGGAAGCCCGGAATGTCCACCAGGTGCACCACGGGCAGGTGGAAGGTCTCCGCGATGTCCACGTGCCGCATCACCTTCTGCGAGGCGTCAGCCGTCCAGGCCCCGCCATAGTGAAAGGGGTCGCTGGCCAGCACGGCCACCGGCCAGCCGTCCAGCCGCGCAAAGCCGGTGATCACCGCGCGCCCCCAGAACTTGCCGATTTCAAAGAACGAGCCCTGGTCCACCACCGCCTCGACGATCTTGCGCATCTTGTAAACCTGGCGGCGGCTGCGCGGCACCGCTTCGATCAGCCATTCCTCCCGGCGCCCGGGGTCGTCCTCCCGCGGGCCTCGGGGCGGCAACTCATGCACGGAGGAGGGCAGGTAGGACAGGAAGCGCCGGGCGCGCTCGAAGGCGTCGTCCTCGGATTCCGCCTCGTCGTCCACGGCGCCGTTGCGGGTGTGGATGTGGCTGCCGCCCAGCTCGTTCTTTTCCAGGGACTGGCCCACCCGCGCCACCACCGGCGGGCCGGCCACGAACAGTTGGGAGGTGTCCTTCACCATCACCGAATAGTGGCTGGCCGCCACCCGCGCCGCCCCCAGCCCGGCGGTGGAGCCCAGGGCCAGGGCCACCACGGGAATGGTTTCCATGTTCTCTACCATGTACTTCCAGTCGTGGCTGTCGTAGCCCGGCAGCAGGGTATGGCCCACGGTTTCGATGTTCTTCACCGAGCCCCCTCCGCCCGTGCCATCCACCAGCCGCACCAGGGGCAGCCGGAGCTTGCCGGCCATGGTTTCCGAGAGCAGGCGCTTGTCCCTGATCCCCGCGTCGTTGGCCCCGCCCCGCACGGTGAAGTCGTCCCCGGCGATCACCACCCGCCTGCCCGCGATGCGGGCACGGCCCAGCACGAAGTTGGAGGGGGTGAAGGAAAGCATTTCCCCGTCCTCGCCGTACTCGGCCCACCCGGCGACAGTGCCGATTTCGTGCAGGGAGCCGGGGTCTATCAGGCGCTCGACGCGCTCGCGCACGGTGAGCTTTCCGCCGTCGTGGTGGCGCTTGATCTTTTCCGCTCCGCCCATTTTGCGGCCCAGCTCTTCGCGCCGGCGCAACTCCTCGATCTCCGGCCGCCAGTCCGCCTGTTCGCCGGACACCTTCTCTCCGGACGCCGGCGCGGACTTCGCCTTGCGCTCTTGCTTGTTGTCCCGCTTGGCTTTCAAATACCCTCCCGTCTCGTCCCTGCGAAGCACGGCCCCTGTTTTGGGGACTTGTTGATGCAGTCTGGATGAATTTGTTTTCGGCCATCATACGCATTTCCACATGCAACCGTCCAATGGGAGGCGCCAGGGCAGCCCCGGGGCGCCCGGCCCGATTGCCCGGCATAGCGCGGCTGTGCTAGGTTGCGGCCTGCCGCGAGGACGGGAGCGGCGGAGGCGGCCGGTATGGTGTGGAACCCACTACCAATGCCGTGGTATCGAGGATACGAGGCGTCGTGAGGACTGTATTGGCGGCTCCAACCTTGAAATGACGGATTGAGGGGAAATTATGACTGCCATCGAAACGGACATGGGCCGATCGGAATTCGTTAAATTCTGGAACGAAACCCTGGTGCCCAAATTTATCAAGTATCGCCACATCCTGGTTGACGGTCTGTTGCACCACTCTGCGGAGATTTTCCCGGCACTGGAGGTCCGCGAGGGCGACCGGGTGGCCGATGTCGGTTGCGGTTTCGGGGACACCGCGATCCAACTGGCGCACCGGGTCGGCCCGGCGGGGTCGGTGCTGGGAATCGACTGCTGCGAAGCGTTCCTGGCCATTGCACGGGACGACGCGGCGGCGCAGGGCGTGGACAATGTAACCTTCGTCGAAGGCGACGTGCAAAGCTATCCGTTCGAAGCAATCCATGATTTCTGTTTTTCACGCTTCGGCACCATGTTTTTCGAAAATCCCGTTGCCGGGCTCAAGAACATGCGGCGCTCGCTCAGACCTGGTGGGATGACGACGGCGATTGTCTGGCGAACGATCGATGACAATCCATGGCTCGGCCTGCCAAAGGAAATCGTGCTGCGCTTTCTCCCGCCGCCCGGCGACGACGCCGATACCTGTGGCCCGGGGCCGTTCTCCATGGCCGACCAGGAGATGGTGACCAAGCAATTTGAAATTGCGGGTTATACGGATATCAGATTCGACCGGGTGGATGCACCGCTGGTGGTGGGCCGCACCCCGGATGACGCCGTCGCTTTTCAGATCGCGCTCGGGCCGGCCGGCGAGGTCTTCCGCGAAGCCGGGGACGAGGCAATGCGGAAGCAGGATGAGATCGAGGCGGCCCTGAAATCCGAACTGAAAGCGTATGAAACACCGGACGGCATCGTACTCGATTCGAGTTCCTGGGTCATCAGCGCCCGCAATCCGGAGTAGTTGGCGAACGGCGGCGAGGACGGGAGCGGCGATCCGGCATTCGGAAGGAGGAGGGCATGCGGGGATACGACGCACCGGCGGAGGATCTGGAGGCCATCCGCGGGTGGTTCACGGAATGGGGAGCGCGGGTGGCCGAGGTGAATTTCAGCGCGGCGCGGAGCCTGTTCGATGAGGACGCATTCGGTTTCGGCACCTACATGACCATGGTGGACGGCCTGACGGAACTGGAGGCCCAGCAATGGCGCTCGGTCTGGCCGACCATCGAGGACTTTAGCTTCGACCTGGAATCCCTGCGGGTGGGGGTTTCCGGCGACCGGCGGCTGGCCTTCGCCCTGCTCACCTTCGACTCCACGGGCCTCGCGGAAGACGGCGCGCGCTTTCCCCGCCCCGGCCGGGTGACGGTGATCTTCGGGCGCGGGCAGCCGGAGGAGGATTGGAAGGCCATCCACACCCATCTGTCCCTCAACCGCGGCGTGCCCCAACTCTCCCACGGCAACCGCCCGGAAAAGACCTGAGCCGCGCCCTGTTAAACGCCGCCGCCCGGAGCATGACCTCATGGAGAATGCGGTTTGGTATTTGGAGGCCTACGGGGAACTGCTGCTGGCCGCCGTCGTGTTTTTGGAGCAGATCGGGCTGCCCCTGCCCAGCATGTTCTTCCTGGTGGCGGCGGGCGCCCTGATCGGCACGGGGCATCTCAACGGCGCCTGGGTGGTCGCGCTCGCCGTGCTGGCCTCGGTTATTGCGGACGTGATCTGGTACGAGCTGGGCCGCCGGCTGGGCGGCCGGGTGCTGGGCTGGCTGTGCAGGATTTCCATTGAGCCCGACAGCTGCGTGCGCCTGACGGAGCGCATTTACCAACGGCACGGCGTTCGCGCCCTGTTGCTCTCCAAGTTCGTGCCGGGGCTGAGCACGGTTGCCCCGCCGCTGGCCGGCGTGTTCCGGCTGGGGCGCCCGCGCTTCCTGCTGTTCGACGCCCTGGGCGCGCTGATCTGGGTTGGGGTCAGCGTGGGGCTGGGTGCGGTCTTCAGCGATCAACTGGAGCAGGTGGCGGCTTACGCCTCCCAGTGGGGCATCACCCTCGGCGTGGGCTTCCTTTCGCTGATCGTCCTCTACGTCGCCTACAAGTGCGTTCACCGGCAGCTTGTGCTGCGCCGTCTGCGCATGGGGCGCATCACCGTGGATGAGTTGAAGGCGCTGCTCGACGAGGGCCATGACCCGCTGATCGTGGATTTGCGGCATCCCCTGGACGTGGGGGCCGCGCCTTACGGCATTCCCGGCGCGCTCTGGATGCCGCCCGAGGATTTCTTGGATCGCCACGAGGAGTTGCCCCGGGACAGGGAGGTGGTGCTCTACTGTTCGTGACCGAACGAGGTCAGCAGCGCCCGGGTGGCGCTCAGGTTGTACAAGCGGGGAATTACCCGGGTGCGCCCCTTGCACGGGGGCCTCAACGCCTGGGTGGCGCGCGACCTGCCCGTGGAAGCCCATGAAGAACATGGACAAACCGCCACAGCGGCTCCGGGCGCGCCCTGAGGCAGACCGGCGGGCGGCAAGATCCGGGTGGCGCCGCCGGCCGCTCCGGGACAGGATGTATGCATGGCCAAGCACGATCTCAAGGCACGCATCCAGGCCCTGGACTGGCAGGGCCTGGCGGCACAGCTGGAGGAACGGGGATACGCCCGCACGCCCCCGCTGCTGACCCCCGCCGAATGCCGGGCCCTGGCGGGGCTGTACGGCAAGGACGAGCTGTTCCGCAGCCGCATCGAAATGGCGCGCTACCGCTTCGGCGAGGGCGCTTACGGCTACTTCGCCCGGCCCCTGCCCAGCACCGTAGCCACCCTGCGCGAGGAGCTTTATCCCGGCCTGGCGCCCATCGCCAACCGTATGATGGCCCGCATGGGCAAGCCCGAGCGCTATCCCCCGCGGCTGGCGGCCTACCTGAAGCGCTGTCACGCCGGCGGCCAGACGCGGCCCACCCCCCTGCTGCTGCGCTACGGGCCGGGCGGCCACAACCGCCTGCACCGCGACTTGTACGGCGAGCTGCTGTTTCCCTTGCAGGCCACGGCCATGCTGAGCCGGCCCGGCGCGGATTACGAGGGCGGGGCTTTCATGCTGGTGGAAAACCGGCCGCGCCAGCAGGCGCTCGGCGAGTCCATCCTGGCCGCACAGGGGGAGCTGCTGATCTTCCCGGTGCATGAGCGGCCCGTGCGGGGCGCGCACGGCACCCTCCGCGCGAGCATGCGCCATGGGGTGAGCCGCGTTACCTCCGGGGAGCGCTACGCCCTGGGCATCATCTTCCACGATGCGATCTGAGGGCGGCCAAGCGGCCTATTTGACGGCGGTGAGAAAGTTGTGATGGGTGAACAGGGGGTGCGCGGCGAACAGGGAGAAAGGGCGCGTACCGGAAAATCAAGTCTCAACAGAACGAAAGAATTCGGTCGATAGGTGACTATAGTTCGCTGGGATCGAACGGTTCAATCACCCTGATTGCTTTGACGTACACGTTGTTATCATCAAATCGGTAAAAGTAAGTCAACTGTGGAAGTTCCTGCCATTCAAACGTTTTGATGATGTATAAGGGTGGATCAGAGCCTGGCAATATGGCTGATTTGTATGTGGGATTTTTAGAGAGCCGGAATTCTCATGCTCCTAGCAAATCCGCAATTCGTGGGTATCGGTTGGATAGCCAGTCTATGGCTTCTCTAGCTTTATCGTCATAGATTACAGTTCTTAGAGCCGACAAGTTAACCGATTCCGTTCTCGCGTGCCCATTCGATGTCAGTTTCGTCTATCTCGCCCGTATGGCTTGAAAATATCGCATGATAAGGAATTTCTTCTCCAAGTTCCAGAATTTCCCATACATCATCATGAGTAATGTTGCTGATCTCGGTTGCGGTAAAGCTTTGATTTATGGCCTCAACCATATAATCGATTAAGCTTATTTCCTCTGGGGAGAATCCAGAAATATCCGGTTGCTCTTTTACAATGAATTCTCTTTTTGTGTCAGGGTAATATGGTTTGTCACGAACTATTAATTTGCCTTCAGAAACCAGTTCATTTTGAGCCGGCAGAATTCGTTTCGGGGCGGGTCCTCTTTGCCTTTTGACGTATGTTTCGCCAGTGATGGGCGTACCGTGGCGGCGATACGCAGTGACATCACTATAATACAAGATTTTGTTAAGCTTTACGGCACCAAATTCCTCGTATTTTTCTGATTTCGCGCACACGTACAGAACAAGCGCCTTAAATTTTTGATAGTCTGGCACGATCTGCTTACGGTCCATGGCATTCTCCCTTTGCCGCTAAGGATAAATAATCCCAGTATCGAATGTAGCAGGCGGCTCAATTTTGAGCAAACTTTGACGCCGCGTCTCCAGTAGATTACAAACTATCCCATCATTGCCTGCTGTGGGGGGACGTGTTCCCCCACGAAATTTGATTTTGAGGCCGGCACTACTGAAAGTCGCGGCTGGGCTGGGGCCGGGGCGGGCGGTTGACCTGGGGCTCCCAGAGTTTTT
>CBDUSX010000018.1:0-20186 GCA_965369935.1 uncultured bacterium | reverse complement strand
ATGGGCTGGATTTCGGGCTCGCCGCCGGAAAGCACGATGCGGTGAAAGGCCGAAACGTCGCCCGGCCGGGGCAGGCGGGTGGAGGATGCGGAATTGACGTGGATGCAGGGGCGCCCGGATTGCACCGGCCGCAGCACCCAGTTCCGGTGCACGTGCCCGTGCAGGTAGAGTTCGATGTTCCGCCCGGCCACCCAGCGCTGAAGAGATTCGTTGTCTTCCAGGTCGTGGGCCCGCGAGTAACGGTCGGGCGGCTCGAAGTGCAGGGGATAATGGTTGGCCAGCACCACCCGCGCGTTCCCGGGCAGCCCGGCCAGCCATGTTTCCGTGGCCGCCAGGGTCTCCGGCCGCACCCTGCCCGACGCCACGAACGGCGGCGTCGGGCGCGTACTGTCCCAGGCCGCCAGGCGCCAGGTTTCGGAAAGCGTGCGGGTGGCGATCTCCCCCTGGCCGAAGAACTCCCCGAAATACGCGCGGAAGCCGTCCCGCCCTTCCGGCTCGGCCACGTAGCGGTCGTGATTGCCGGGCAGAACGGTCACGCGTTCCGCCCCGCGCGCCAGCAGGGGCGCCAGCATCTCCCTGGCCAGCTCGAACTCCTCTTCCAGAGCCAGCTGGGTCACGTCCCCGGTGATCACCAGGTGCTGCCAGTCCATGCCGTCCACCAGGCGCACCAGCCGGCGGGCACGTTCCAGCGGATGCAGGCGCCCACGCCGGTACAGCACGTTCAACGCGCCCAGGCCGCGCTTGGAAAACCACTGCCGGGGCTTGCGCGGCAGGCGGTGAAAGTGCGGGTCCGATATGTGAATGAGGATGATGGATTCGCTCAATGGGCGCGTCGGGGAGCGGGGTGGCTGAATCGGCGGAGGCCGCCTCGGTGGACTCCCACCCCTATACCGGAATACAATGCCGGGGTTCAAGGCCTGCCCGGAGGAGCCGGCGGGTTGCCACATCGTCTTGCGGATCGCTATCCATGAATTTTGCCATCGAGGTCGCCGGATACGTATTCGCGGGCACCGTGGTTTTCGGCCTGGTGTTGCTGGGCTTTTTTATCCGGGGCTATCTCTCCCGCCCCCGTTCCGTGGCGCCCTATCCCTCCGCCAGGGAATTGAGCAGCAGGGCCATTGACGAGGCCCAGGCGGTGCTGGACAAGGTGCGGCAGCAGCACAGGCAGAGCGGAGGCGGAGAGCGGGAAGCCCTCGAATTAGAGCTGCGGCGGCTGGAAAACCGCCTGTTCAAGCTGGAACAGCAGACTTATGCGGAGCGGCAGACCTATGTCGAAGCGGTCAGACAGCGGGAAAGCGCCTGGAAAAAGTGGAAGAATCTTCGCGACAAGCTGACTTTCGACCCCCACCGGCTCAGCCCCGGAGAGCGGAAAGACTTGCGGCACGTGGAGGTCGAATACTGGAAGAGCCACCGCAAGGTGGAGGACGAATGGCATGCCACCGTGGCGAGGGACCTGATAAACCTGGAAGAATTGCACGGGCAGGGCGTGCTGGACTCTGCCGCCACCGCGGGCGGAGCCGCACCCGCCGCTTCTTCTGATGCCGCAGTCACCGAAACCCCCGTGCAGGAAGCGCAAGGTGAAGAGGCGGAGCCGGAATCCGAACTCCCGGGGGCATCCGCGGGAGAGGGTTTGCGCCAGGCGGATTTCGGGCACCCGGAGTCGCCCAAGGCGGGCCTGCGCTATCTGGACTCCTCATTCGAGCTTTCGTCCGTGGAGGGGGGCCTGCTGAGCAACACCGATTTGAGCGGGGTCTCCTTTGCCGGGGTGCTTTTCAAGGGGCCGCACGCCTATCATAATTGCGATTTCTCAGGGGTGGATTTCAGCGGGGTGCGCTTCGAGCCCCAGCAGCAGCCGCACCGCTTCATGGGTTGCAATTTTACCGGCGGCGGCTTTGCCAATGCCCACCTGACTTACGTGTTGTTCTCCGACTGCAATTTGTCCGGCACCAACTGGGGCGGGGCGGTGTTGGACCGCATCAAATTCGTGGAGTGCCGCATGGAAGACGTGGCCTGGGAGCAGGTGGACCTGAGCCGCACCATCATGGCCGCCGACTCCCTGGCGCAAACGGATTTTACCACTGCCGGAGCGTCTCCCCGCCCGCAGCCGCCCTCCGCGCCCAGGGCGGAGCAGGCAGGGCGGACGAGTCCGCCCACGCATCCGCAACCCGCCGCCGAGGACGATGGGGCGGAGGACCCCCCGCGCCCCGCGGAGCACACGCCGCCCGAAAATTGAGGCGGCCGTTCCCCAATGGCGTGGCCCGCCGTGGGCCGTCCTCCCTATGCTTGTGAGGCAGGGGGTACTTGTGTAATCTGAAAGCCTTCGTATCCGGCAGGGCTGCTGCGGCGGCGCCATGGAGCCGCTTTTTTTTTGCCTGCAACTTCGAATCCGGTCCCTTGTTGGAATTCTTCAAATTGACGCACTCAGTGAAATTCATGTGCAGGGGCCGCGGGCGCAGGGCGCCGTGGCGTTTGGCGCCAGTGGTGGCGGTGCTGGCGGTGTTGATATGCGCCGTGCCGGGGACAGGGCACGGCCAGCAGGAGGACCAGGACGACCAGGACGACCAGGACGACCGGCCTATATTCCGGCGGTTCGCCATGAAGAGGGAAGATCCCAGTGACTGGCAGGCCCTGTTCGAGATACCCTTCCTGCTCCGCCCCCAGTCCCAGGCGGATGCGGACATCGAACGGAATATGGGGCTGAATTACGTGACCTCCTTCCGCCCGGACAGGAAATGGTATATGTCGCGCAGCCTTGGGTTCGCCCGGATGGAGTGGGTGCCCAAAGACTCCTCGGTGGCAAGGGTCAAGGTGCGCACTTTCGACGTAACGTTCATCGTCAACAACCTGGCCGGGGGGTGGTTCGTCACCAGTTTCGGGTTGGGGCTTGGGGTCATGGACGGGCTGGTCAGATTCAAGGACTCCCGGAATTTCAACGAACGGCTGGAGTTGTTCATTCCCATCCAGTTCGGGCTGGCAATCCGCCTGGGCGATACCCTGCAACTGGGGCTGAAGATTTCCCAGTCCACGTTTTTCCGGTCGAACCCGCCGATCTCCACGACCCGCCTGCTGTTCGGCGTTGGATTCAATTATTGACCCGCTTGAGCATTCGGGGGCACCGCTTCGATCCGGGATAAGTGACGGCGTGCGCGGCGCCTTACCCGCGGCGTCTTGACAGGAAATGGGAGCGCCCCCACGCAACCAGAGCCATTCGTCACGGCACGGCCATGCTGCTTCCCTTCATACCCTTTCTGATCGCCCTGGCCGGGCTGACTCTGATCGGAATGGAACCGGCCGCAATGCCGCCTCCCCAGGGCTGGGAGTTGGCCGCGGCCTATTGCGCGCTGCCGCTGCTGGGAGCACTGGTGGGAAATCTGCCGGAATCCTGGCTGGGCTCCCGCTCCCCCATGCGCATAGGACGGCGCAGGCTGGTGTTGCTGGCGCTGTGGATGGCGGTGGCGGCCGGGCTGGCGGTGTTGCATGGGTGGCTGGCGCTGCTGGCCGACACGCAGGGAGGGGAAGAGGCTGCTCTGATCCTGATGCTGGGGAATTTCTGGCTCAGTGACAGCCTGGCCCTGCAGCCGGCCAATCCGCTGCTCCTTGGGGCGTTGCCGGGCCAGTTGCGGCGCCTTGCCCGCAATCTGGGCGTCTCCGTGCCCATCCTGGTGCTGGTCATGCTGGGGCTGGGCTTCTCGGCGCTGAGCACGGCCTTTCCCGCGCTGGAGGAAGCGCTGGCGTGGCTTCCTCCCTGGGCGCGGATGGTGGGGAGTATCGGATTGTATCTTGGGGTGGCGGGGTTGCTGGTGCCCGTGCTCATTCCCGTTTGCTGGCGGCTGCGCAGGCTGGAATCGGCGGCGGCGGAAGAGGTGATCCGGAAAGAGTTGGCCGCCAACGGGGTCTCCGTGGCCAGGGTGCTCAACTGGCCGGCGGACATGATGGGCCACGCCACCGCGGGCGTGATCGGGATCGTGCCGCGCTTCCGCTTCCTGCTCTTCGCCGACGTGCTGGCCGAAGCACTGAGCGCGGAGGAAATCCGTTCCGTCACCGCCCATGAAGCGGAACACATCCGGCAGCGTCATCTGTGGTACATGTTCGCGGCCATCCTGGCCTTCGTGCTGTTTACCGAGGTGTTGCTGGAGGCGCTGGCCCTGAGCGGATTGTGGCTCGGCTTCATCCTTCCCCTGTGGACCATCACGGTGATCGAAATCGGGGGCCTGCTGGTGTTCTTCCGTTTCGGCCTGGGATTTATCAGCCGTAATTTCGAGCGTCAGGCCGACGGCAACGCCCTGCGCCGCAGGGGTTTTGCCGCCTTTCAGGCCGCGCTGCTGAAAATCGCCCGCCTGAACGGCATCCGCGAGCAGGACGACAACTGGCACCACCACGGCATCGGACGGCGGCTGGACTATCTGCGGCAGGCCGAGCAGGGGCCGGAAGCCCTGGCCCGGCACGACCGCGTGGTGTTCCGCATCAAGGCGGCCTGCCTGGCGATACTGGCCGCGTGTATGATCGGCCAAGCTGTTTTTTCGGGATCGGGTGTAGTATCTTACGCCGTCGAGACCTATTGGATGGACGGGCTGGAGCAGGTGGCCGACCCCTCCCCCACTGAACTGCAGGGCTTGCGGTTCATGGCCATGCGGGCCTACGAGCGTGAGGATTTTCCGGCGGCGGAACGCTACTTCCGAAAGCTGCTGCGAGCCACCCCGGACGATCCCGGCCTGCAGAACAATCTCGCATGGCTGCTCGTCACGCTCCCGGAAGCCGGGCCGGCTCAGTTGCAGGAAGGCCTGCGGCTGGCCAGGCAGGCCGCCCGGGCCGGCGAGGTTGCATTCATTCAGGATACGCTGGCCGAGGCCTACTACCAGGCCGGGCGGATGGAGGATTCCGTATCCGCGGCGCGGAGGGCGTTGCACCTCGCAGAGCAAGGCCGGGGCAGGGGCAACACCTCGCTGGCCTATTACCGTGACCGCGCGGAAAAGTTCGCAAGGGAAGAAAGGGAGGGGCCTTTCCCCCGTTGATTTCTGCAAACCTTGAATTTATTCTGCTGTTTGGGCGGGTGGGCCGCACACAGGGCGCCGTCACCTGAAGGGATAGGGGATGATCATGCTGGCGTTTAACCTGGGGGTGTTCTTCCGGAATTTGCGGGGAGAGGAGGTGTCCCTCTCCGCCAGAAACGAGCACTGCGAAGTGCGGTTTTCGGGCGGGGTGGAGAATCTGGAGGAACACACGGACCTGTCCCACCATCTTGCCGTGACCTTGAGCAACGGGGTGCTCTCCTGCCGTATCGTCTTCGAAGAGGCGGATGAGGAGGAGACGCCCGAGAACGCGGAAGTGGAGGTGGAACTGGTGCAAGCCATGGACAAGGGCGAAATCGTGCTGGTGCAGACCACTTTCCGGTTCGATGAGATTACACTCAAGCCCGCCGCCCTTGAAGATGAAGAAGACCCCGACGACGGACCCCTCACCGCCTGAGCGCGGCCCCATCGCAACAATTCCACTCAATAATTTCGCGCAATAATTCGGCCGGGGGCGCCCTTGCCCGCGCTCAGGACTTGCTGCTCAGCACGTGCAGGATGATCGAGACCGCCAGCGCGTAGGTCAGCCAGTGATGCAGATCGCGCAGGAGGCCCCACGCCGCGTTTCCGTATAGCAGCAGCACGATTCCGGTGACCATCAGCAGCACCGCCGCGCCGGTCTGGGTGATTCCGGTGAAGGTGACCTGCGCGGCGATCCTCAGCCAGTGGCGGTTGGCCGGGATGTGTTCCCACGCATAGAGGGTGAACACGGCCAGGAACAGCACCCCGCCCCAGATGTGCAGCAGGGAAGCCCATTTGCGCCAGGAGGGATCCAGCTGCAAGGGTGCGAAAAAGGTCAGCAACAACCCGCTGGCGGCCAAAACGGCGGTCAGGATCAATACGGCTTTTCGCATGCGCACCCCGTGCGTCAGGGTGGTGGAGGTTGCGGCGCGATCAGGGGACTCCCCCCCGGCGGCTGGTTCGGCGTTTTGCCGTCAAACCCGCATTCCTTTGCGATCACGCAGCCCCCGCATTCGGGATTGCGGGCCTTGCACACGTACCTGCCGTGCAGAATCAGGTAGTGATGGGCGAACCGCAGGTGGCGCCTGGGCGTGTTCGCCAGCAGCAACAGCTCCACCTCGCGCACGGTCTTTCCCGGTGCAAGGCCGGTGCGGTTGGCCACCCGGAACACGTGGGTGTCCACGGCGATGGTGGGCTGCCCGAAAGCCACGTTGAGCACCACGTTGGCGGTCTTGCGGCCCACGCCCGGCAACTCTTCCAGGGCCTCCCGCTCCGCGGGCACCGCGCCGCCGTGCCTTTCCAGCAGCAGCTTGCAGGTGGCCACGATGTTGCGGGCCTTGGTGGGCGCCAGGCCGATCTTGCGGATGGCCTGCCTCAGCCTTGTCTGGCCCAGCTTTACGATGGCCTGGGGCGTGTGGTGCCGCGGAAACAGCGCGGCGGTGACCTTGTTGACGGAGATGTCGGTGGCCTGTGCGCTCAGGATCACCGACACCAGCAGTTCGAAGGGGGAGCCGTATTTCAGTTCGGTGACGGGCTCCGGAGTGGCGGCGGCCAGGTTGTCATACAGGCGGCCCCGCCGGGCGGGGCTCACCCTTCCTCCACGAACACGCGATGGATGGCCCGCAGCCCCTTTTCCGTGTCCTCCTCCTTGATGACGCAGGAAATGTTGATCTCCGAGGCGCCCTGGGAAATCATCTCGATGTTGATGGCGCTGTCGCCCAGGGTGGAGAACATTTTACCCGCCGTGCCCACTGCGTACTTCATCCCCTCTCCCACCATGGCCAGGATCGTGCGGCCGGGGGTGACGGATACCACGCCCAGCGCCTCCAGGGCGGGGCGGGCATGCTCGAGTTCTTCCAGGCGCTCCACGGTGCAAGAGATGCTCACCTCCGAGGTGGAGATCAAATCCACGTTCACCGCATAGTCCTCCAACACCTTGAATACCCGCGCCATAAACCCGTGGGCGTTGTACATGCGGTTGGATTCCACGGAAAAAATGGTGACCCCGCGCTTGGCCGTAACGGCGGTGATGCGCGAACCCTTCCTTTTCGGCATTTGCTGGATCACCGTGCCCGCCGCTTCCGGATTGGAGGTGTTTTTGATGCGGATCGGAATGCGCGCGGCCACCACGCGCTCCATGGTGAACGGATGCAGCACCTCGGAACCGAAATAGGTGAGCTCGGCGGCCTCCACCGGCGAGATGCGCTCCAGCACCCGCGCGGCGGGCACCCGGCGCGGGTCGGCGCTGAAGATGCCGTCCACCTCCTTCCACACCTGCATCTCCTCCGCCTCCTTGCGGCCCAGCCCCGCGGAGATCAGTGCGGCGGTGAAATCCGTATAGCCCCGGCCCACTTCGCGCAGCAGCCCGTTGGGCATCAGCCCGAAGAACCCGGTCACGATGGGCACGGCGCCTTTTTTCGGCATGCAACGCTTGGCCATCAGCCCCTGCAGCCGGCGGAAAAAGCGCGGATCCACCTCCCTCACGCCCTCCGGCACCACGTCAATCAGGTCCACCACCTCCGCCCTGATGCCGCGGGAGCGCAAGGTGGCCGCCAGCAGGCGCGCGCTCAGCCGCTCGCCCGTGGCCAGCAGAATATCCTGGGAGCGCGGGGAGAGCTCGCGGATCACCTGAATCGCCTTCAGGAAACCCTGCAGGCGCTCCAGCTCCGAATGGATGAACTTGCGCAATTCCTCCCGCAGGGCGGGCTTGCCGACGGCCTCGTCCAGCGCCGACAGATGCTGCCGGCGCACCGTGCGGATGAACCGCCAGAAGGCTTCCCCCCGCGCGGCGTGCAGGGAGGCCTGCAAGAGCTGGCTGGTGGTGCCCTCGGCCTTTTCCGAAGCGCTCATGGCGGAAACCACCGCCACGACCCGTTTCTTTGAGGCCAGGGTGTTCTGGATGATGTCGGCGACGTTCTTCAGCCGCTTGCCATCCCCCAGGCTGGTGCCCCCGAATTTCTGAACGATGATGCCCATCTGAACTGCCGGTGATTCGCCTGTAACCATTCCCATCCAAATGCCGCCCGGTGGCGGCTACCTTTGCAGTACGGGTTGCACCGTAACACCTCCGGGCGGGCAAGCAAACGGAGGAGCGGATGCTACTCCACCCCGCTTTCCCCCTCCCGTTCTTCCAGTTCCGCAATGATCTGATCGGCCTTTTTCACCGAGGCGCGCAGCCACTCCACGTAGATGGCCCGGCGGCGTTCCCCGCTGAGCAGAAAGCCCTCCCCGCCGGCCCCGGCATTCCCGGCATCTCCGGCTTTCCCGACTCGGCGCAGGCGCTCCAGGCTGTCCCGGGCATGATAGGCGCAGATGGCCGCGGCCACGGACAGGTTGAGACTTTCCACAAAGCCCCGCATTTCGATGTGGAATGTGCCGTCGGCCAGGGCCACCATCTCCGCACCCACCCCGGCGTGCTCGTTGCCGAACACCAGCGCCGTGCGGTGGCTGAAGTCTATCTCCTTCAGGGGCACGCCCTGCCCGCCGGCCACCAGGCTGGCGTAGACCCGGTAGCCCGCTTTCCGCAATTTTTCCATGCACGCCGCCGCATCCGGGTGCTGATGCAGGCTCAGCCAGCGCTCCGCGCCGATGGTGATGCCGCGGGACAATCCCACCCGCTCCGCCGGCTCGATCAGGTGGGCGTCCTGGAAGGACATGGCGTCCATGGAGCGCAGCACGGCGCTCAGATTGTGGGGGTCCACCATCCGCTCGAACACGAAGGCCACGTGGTCCGACCTTCCGGCCAGCACGTCCTTCATGCGCCGTACGCGTTCCTTGGTGAGCAGGGGTTCCAGGCGGGAGATGATCCGCTCCATGCCTTCAGCCGGCCCGGGCGATGGGGACGCCGCCCGCGAGCGCGTCCAGCAGATGCAGAAAACTGCCTTCGTCCGGCGCGGTCATGAGGGCGGTTCTAGCGGCCTTGATGTGGCTCACGCCCTTCAGGTATCCGGTGAGGTGCTTGCGGAACTCGAGCAGCGCCTGCTGCCTGTTTTTCAGTTGCGCCATCAGCCGGTAATGCTCTCTTATCACCCGCACCCGTTCCGCAAGGTGCGGCGGCGCGGGGCTGGCATGGGGGGAAAACACCCACGGATTGCCGATGGCCGCCCGGCCGATCATGAAGCCGTCCAGGTTGCCCATTTTTGCGCGCCCGTCCGCCAGGCCGGCCACGTCCCCGTTGCCCAGCACGGGCACGGAAAGGTGCTCCTTGAGCCTGTGAATGGGGGCCCAGTCGGCGGAGCCCTTGAAGCCCTGATCGTAAGTGCGGCCATGCACCGTAATCAGGGAAGCTCCCGCATTCTCCAGGGCGCGGGCGAAAGGCAGCAGCCCCTCGGCGTCCCGCCAGCCCAGCCGCATCTTCACCGAAACCTGCAGCGCGCAGGCGCCGGCCACCGCCTCCACGATCCGGCAGGCCCGATTGACATCTTTCATCAGGCCGCTACCATGCTGGGAAGCGACGATTTTCCTGGCCGGGCAGCCCATGTTGATGTCAATCCCGGCCACACCCGCCTGCTCCAGAGCGCGGGAGGCTTCCGCAAAAGCATGAGGGTTGTTGCCGAACAACTGCACGAAATAGGGATGCTCCTCGGCCTTGAACGTCAGCCGGCCCCGCACCCTTTCGCTGCGCAAAAAGCCGTCGGCGCTGGTGAACTCGCTGAACAGCACCACGTCACGATTGAAGCGCCGCACCAACTGGCGGTAAGCGGAATCGGTGATGCCGTCCATGGGCGCCAGGCAGACGATGGGCCGCGGCATGTCAGCCCAGATCAGCTTCATGGTCTCCCCTTCGGGCGGCCGGCCGGGCTATAATGAATCATGAACATCCTCATCGTTGACGAAAACGAGGTCGCGCGGCGGCAGCTGTTTTGGGCCCTGCGCGGCGGCAACGATATTCAGGAGGCCGCGAGCCGCGACGAGGCAAGCGCCATCCTCGCGGACACTGCGCCGGACGTCATCCTGATGGAACTGCTGCAGGAGGGCGACAGCGATGAATCCGCGGGAATGGCGATGGTCGAGCGGCTGCTGCGGCTGGCCGATCCTCCCCTTATCCTTATCATCACCCGCAGCAATCGGAAAGACGTGCCGGCCTCCATGCTGAATGCGGGCGTGTTCGATTATCTGCACAAACCCGCCGATCTCTCCGAACTGCCGATGATTCTCAAGCGCGCGAAACGCCTGCGGGAACTGCGGCCTCCTGCCGGCGGGCAGGCAACCGAGGCGCCGGCCAAGCCAACCGACAGCCGGGCGGCGGAGGAGGAAGAGCCGCAACTGGACATTATCGGCGTGGACACGCGCGTCAAGCAGATCGTGGAGCAGATGCGGCGCATCGCCGCCACGCCGGTCTCCGTGTTGATCACCGGGGAAACCGGCGTGGGCAAGGAAGTCTTCGCCAAGTCCATCCACAAACTCAGCGAGCGCAGGGATCAGCGCTTCGTGCCGCTGAACTGCGCGGTGCTCACCGACACCCTGGTGGAGGACGAGCTGTTCGGGCACGAGAAAGGGGCCTTCACCGGCGCCATCGCAAGGCGGCAGGGCAAGTTCGAACTGGCCAACAAGGGCACCCTGTTTCTGGATGAAATCGGCGACCTGAGCCAGCATTTGCAAGCCAAGTTTCTGCGCGTGCTTCAGGAACGGCAGTTCGAACGGCTGGGCGGAAACATGCCCATAGACACGGATTTCCGGCTCATCTGCGCCACCCACCAGAATTTGCAGGAGATGACGAAGGCCCACACCTTCCGGGACGACCTGATGTTCCGTCTGAACGTGGTCTCCTTTCACATCCCCCCGCTGCGGGAGCGCAGGGGCGACATCAAGCTGATGGCCCATCATTTTCTCAAGGAATACGCGGAGGCCTTCGACCGCAGCCCGAAGCCGACTTTTTCCCCTGAGGTGGTGCGCTTCCTGTACGACTATCCCTGGCCCGGCAACGTGCGCGAACTGAAGCACTTCGTGGAGCGGGCGGTGGCCTTGAGCGAAGGGCGGGTGATCGGCATGGAGATCCTGCCGGAAACCATCGCCCCCGCGCCCCAAGGGGAAACCCTGGCCGCCGACGGGGGAAACTTCAATACCCTCATCAAGAAATACAAGCGGCAGCTGGTGATGGAAGCATTGGAGATGGCGGGCAACAACAAGATTCAGACCGCCCACATTCTGGGCATCAGCAAGTCCTACCTGTTCAAGCTCATCAAGCAGCTTACGGTGCCGAACTAGGCTCCGGGCGCAAGGGATTCTTTCGCGGCGCCAGCCGAAATGCCTCAGGGCAGGAATCGCGCCCGTTCCGCCGGGCCGGGCACACGGCAATGGGCTTGCCTGCCGAACCAGCGGTACCGGTGGCGGGCAACGAAACCATATACCGCGTCGCGCAATGACGCGGGCAGCAGCAACGCCACGGCGGCCAGCCGCCAGGGCAGGCCCAGCCGCGCCAGGATGCGCAACACCGCCTCCGAACGCTCATAGACCCGGCCGTCGGCCACCAAGCGCACGGTGCTCAGCGTATCATCGGATGCCGGTGCCAGTGTGCGCAGGGCCGTCTCGCCCTGCAGGGGGGCGAACCTGAAGACCTGCCGCCTGTCCGCGCGTAGCAAAAAGGAGACGAACCGATTGCACAACCCGCACACACCGTCGAAGAATATTATCGGGCGGGCGTTGCTGGCGGGGTCGCTGGGAGGCATGGGAAATCCACGGCGGTCGTTCGACTAGGGAACCGCGGCGTGACGGGGCGCCTAAAGCCCGCGCTTGCCGGCGGGCACGGCGGAGCGGAGATAATCCACGATTTCGTGCATGGGCGTGCCGGGCCCGAACATCCGGCCCACGCCCATTTTTTGCAACTCCTGCATGTCCTCCCTGGGGATGATGCCCCCTCCGAACAGCAGCACGTCGTCCAACCCCTGGGCCTTGATCTGGGCCAGCACCTGGGAGAACTGGGTCATGTGGGCCCCGGAAAGTACGCTGAGGCCGATGGCGTCCACGTCCTCCTGCACGGCGGCATTGACGATGGATTCCGGCGTCTGGCGCAGGCCCGTGTAGATCACCTCGCACCCGGCGTCCCGCAACGCCGCGGCGATTACGTGGACGCCGCGGTCATGGCCGTCAAGACCCGGCTTGGCCAGCAGCACCCTGATTTTGCGGCCTTGCGGCTGCTCCGCTCCCGCGCTCATGGCCCTCGTTTCGTTCTGTTGGATTCTGGCTTGTGCCGGAAAATCTCCCACATATCGCGCGGGTTGTCACCGCCAATCCGGCGCCCGCCGGCCGCCGCGCTGGTCTGCACAGGCGGAATGGGCTGGTCATTTGATGGAGCCTTGGCTACGCTTTTCCGGTCAGGAGCGCGGAAAATGTTCGACAGAAGACTGATTTCCAATTTCGACTGGGTGCTGTTTCTGCTGGTGACGGTCATTTGCCTGCTGGGCGTGGCGGCGATTTTTTCCGCATCGAAGGGGTATGCGGACCCGACTCTTTTCTGGCTGCGGCAACTGGTCTGGATCGGCCTCGGCCTGGTGATCGCGTTTGTCGTGCTGCTATTCGACGTGCGCACCATCGGCAGTTGGGCCTACTACATCCACGGAGCCGTGATCGTCTCCCTGCTGTTGCTGTCCGCCTACGGTTCGGGAACGGGCACGACCTCGGTGAACCGCTGGTTCCAGATCGGCCCGATTGCGGTGCAGCCCTCGGAATTCGTAAAGCTCAGCATGGTGCTGGCCATCGCCCATTATTTCAGGGACAGCCGGCGCGTGGCCAACCTGGGCCTGCGCGGCAACTTCTGGCCGCTGGTGATGCTGCTGGTGCCGTTTTTTCTGATCGTAAAACAGCCCGACCTGGGCACCGCGATGCTGCTGCTGCTGATCTACATCCCTGTGATACTGCTGGCCGGCATTCGCTGGCGCACCATGTTCGTGATGGGCGCCCTGGGCCTGCTGGCCATCGCCGCGCTGGTGGCCTCGTTTCAGCTGGGCTACTACGAAATTGACAAGAAGCTGCTCACCCAACTGCGCAGGCAGGGAACGAAAATCGAATTGCTCGCGGAGGCCAAGGCCCTGCAGGGGGAGCGCTTCAACCTGTTCTCTTCCCTGGAAACAAAGCTGTTTCCGGAAGGCGACGGCGTCCTCGATGTCGAGTTTTTGGAATTGCTGGAAGAAAAGTCGTTCCGGCCCTATATTTCCCGCGTGTTGCGGCCCTACCAGCAGAAGCGGCTGATCACCTTCATCAATCCCGACCGGGACCCCCTGGGCGCGGGCTATCACGTGATTCAGTCCAAGGTGGCCGTGGGCAGCGGCGGGTTCCTGGGCAAGGGCTACGGGGAAAGCACCCAGGGCTCGCTCAACTTTTTGCCGGCCCGGCACACGGACTTCCTGTTTTCCATCTTCGCCGAGGAATGGGGGTTCGCCGGAGCGAGCGGCCTGGTCTTGTTGTACGTGCTGCTGATTATGCGGGGCCTGTCCAGCATGCTGCAAACCCACGACCGCTTCAGCTCCTTCCTGCTGATGGGCGTTCTTTCCATCATCACCTTCCAGGTGATGGTTAACATCGGCATGGCGCTGGGGCTCCTGCCCGTGGTGGGTGTGCCGCTGCCTTTCTTCAGTTACGGCGGCTCGTCCATGATGACCATGATGGTGGGCGTCGGGCTGATGCTGAACATCCGCATGCGCCGCTTCCTGTGGGCTTGAGGCGGCGTAAGCGCGCCCCACCGCACCACCGGAGTCACATCACGTTGTACGGGTCCACGTCCACGGTCACGCGCTCCTTGTGCCCCGGGCGAAATTCCGGATTGTCGAACACCCGCCGCAGCAGGCGGTGAATGGGCCCCACCGAGGCGGCTTTCAGCAGAATCATCCAGCGATAGCGGTTGTTGATCTTCTTGATGGGCCCCTCCACGGCGCCCAGCACCTCCACCTCTCCGTTCCCGCCGGAACGCAGGGAGCGCGCCACCTGATGCGCCAGGGCCTCCGCCCGTCCGGCCTCCGGCCCGCTGACCCAGATCAGGGTCTGGCTGCAATAAGGAGGGCTGGCGGAGTCCCGGCGGCTTTTCAGTTCCAACCCCGTAAACGCGGCCGCGTCGTGGTTGCGCACGTTGGCCAGGCTGTAGTGCTCCGGGCTGTAGGTCTGGATCAGCACCCGGCCCGGCAGTTCGCCCCGCCCGGCGCGGCCGGCCATCTGGGTGAGCACTTGAAAGGTGCGTTCGGCGGCCCGGAAATCCGGCAGGTTGAGGGAGACGTCCGCCAGCACCGCGCCCACCAGGGTGATGTAGGGAAAGTCGTGCCCCTTGCTCAGCACCTGGGTGCCGATGATGATGTCGTAGTCGCGATTGCGGATGCCGGCCATCATGCGCTCCAACTCCCCCCGCTTGCGCAGGGTGTCGCTGTCCATGCGCAGAATGCGGGCATCGGGAAACATGATGGCCATCTCCTGCTCGATGCGCTCGGTGCCCAGCCCGATCACCTCCATGCCGGGGGCGGCGCAGCCGGGGCAGGCCGCCGGCATGGAGCGGTTGTACTCACAGCGGTGGCAGCGCAGCCGCTGCTCCGCCTGGTGGTAGGTGAGGCTGATGCTGCAATTCTCGCACAGCAGCACCTCCTCGCAGTCCCCGCAACGCACCAGATTGGCGAAGCCCCGCCGGTTGAGAAACAGGATCGCCTGCTCCTTGCGGAGCAGCACCTCCCGCAGCGCCTCCACCAGATACAGGGTGAACAGCGGGCTGCCCTTCTGGCGGGGCTGGGTTTTCAAATCCAGGATGTCCACCCGGGGCATGGGGCGGTTTTCGATGCGGGCGGGCAGCACCATCCGCTCCAGCTTGCCCTGAGCCACGTTGTGCACGGCCTCCAGGGAGGGCGTGGCCGAGCCCAGCACGACCACCGCGCCGTTCTGGTGGGCGCGCATCATGGCCGCGTCCCGTCCGTGGTAGCGGGGGGCTTCGTCCTGCTTATAAGAGGCGTCGTGCTCCTCGTCCACCACCACCAGCCCCAGCTTGTCCAGGGGCGCGAAGACCGCGCTGCGCGCACCGATCACGATGCGCGCGCCGCCTTCCCGCACGCGGCGCCATTCGTCGAAGCGCTCTCCCTCGGCCATGCCGCTGTGGAGCACCGCCACCTCGTCTCCGAAGCGGGAGCGGAAGCGGTTGACGATACTTTCCGTCAAGGCGATCTCGGGCACCAGCACCAGACAGCTCCGCCCAAGCGCCAGGGTTTCCCGCACCGCATGCAGGTACACTTCCGTTTTTCCGCTTCCGGTGACGCCATCCAGAAAAAAGGCCCGGTAGCCTCCCGCCCGCAATCCCTCCACGATGGGGAGCAGCGCCGCCTGCTGATCCGGCGTGAGGGAAAGAAAAGGCTCCGGGCGGGCGGTTCTGCGGAAGCGGCTGGCCGCTTCCCGCTCCACCATCTCGACCAGCCCGGATTCCTGCAGCGCCTTCACCACCCCGCCGGGCGCGGAGACGACGGCCTTGAGCCGCCCCATGGCCACCTCGCCCTCTTCCCCCAGCAGGCGCAGCACCTTGTCCTTGCGGGTCTCCTTGAGCGGGTTGCGGCGGCGGCGCTCCGGCGCGGGGGGCGCGGCGGCCAGACGCACCCATTTTTCCATCAGCGGGCGCTTGCGGGTGCCCGCATACTCGTAACTTGTCTCCACGGCGCCCCCGGGCGCTTTCTGGCGCAGGAGCCAGCGCCACTCCTCCTCCGTGGCCCCGGCCTTTTTCCACTGCCCCTCGTCCCATTCCGCGTGGCCGGCCAGAAATTCCCGCATGGCCGGAGACAATCCTGCAAGCGCCGCATCGTCCCTGGAACGGAGGCGGAAGCGCGTCCGGATTTTCACCCCCATGCCGCTGGGCAGCGCGCCTTCCAGCACCTCGCCCCACCCGCAAAAATAGTATTGCGCCATCCAGCGGGTGAAGCGCAGCAACTCCTGCGAAAACAGCGCACCCCCTTCGGTGGACTGACGCAGCGCCTTGAGCCGATTGCGGGCCACGGCGGACTCGTCCTTGAGACCCACCACGATGCCGCTGGACAGGCGGCTCCCGAAAGGGACGATGACGCGGCTGCCCGCGGCGAGCTGCTCCGCGTGATCGGGGGGCACCAGGTAATCGAATGTGCGGCGCAGGGGCAGGTTGAGCGCGACCTCGGCAATCATCCGGAAAATCTGCTGGAGGGATCGAAACAGATTGAAATTATATGTTCTTTTCTATATGCGTTGAGTTCTGCATGTCACCGATTATGGAGCGGCCCCGGCCTAGCGGGTCCCGCGGCGGCCCGGATTTGCACGGGCAGGCGCGAACCTTGGCCGCCCATGACCGTTTCTAACATATTCCGCAGCAAGGCGGCGAACAATCCGCCGCCGCAAGGCAGCAAATATACGGGTGCCCATGGCAGAGCAGGAAAGAAAAAGCGGATTCACAACCCTCTATGACGAGGAGACCGGCGAGGCCAAAGTGGGGGATGACGGAACCCTGGCCTTTTCCCGCCGCGAGGAGATTGACACGGAGGTGTCCAACTATCTCGGGGTGGTGGCGCAACTCAAGCAGGACTATGCGGACGAGCCGCAGGTGGTGGAGGGGCTGAACGACCTGGAGGGCAGCCTGAGCGCGCTACGGGTTTCCAGCGATTCGGAAGAGGAATTGCAGAAGAGGCTGCAGGCGCTGGTCGAAGTGCCCATCGCCGAAGGCAAGAGCCTGCACCTCAATGCCTTCCGCAAATCCACATCCGGCGGCGTGCTCAAAGACGAGGAGGCATACCGCGCGCGGGTGCGCAAGCTGGTCATCAACACCCAAGGCAACCTGACCCATCTCCTGTTGACCTGGCCGGAGGACAAGATTCTGCATCGCTTCCTTGCGGACCTGAATGAACTGGATCTGGAGCGAGACGCCGCCACTCTCAAGCAGCACATGGACGGGGTGGGAAAGAGCCCCCACCTGTGGCATTACAACGACAAAAAGAAGGAGTTCCTGGTGGAATGGCTGCGGCCCTATCAGGAGCACTTCGGCAAGCCCATCGAGGAACTGAGCGGGGAGGAGTTGCAGGCCTGCATTCAGAAAGTGGAAAACCTGCGCAACACCAAGCTGGAGGAAATGACCCACTTGGCCGTGGAGTCCGACCGTACGGAATTCCGCTCCCACAACCGCAGAATGCACGAGATCATGAACGGGCGGAACCTGGAGTTCTGGGGCAGCGAGGAGGTGCGAAACGAGTTCATCACCCTGATGAGCAAGCTGATCACCCGCTTCGCCCTGAACCTGGAAGAGCGCTTCCTGATATTCAAGACCAAGGACGCCGGATTCGCCTACCTGGTGGGGTTCGCCGACGAGGCCTTCAGCGAGGCGGTAGAGTTGGAAGGCGGAGGGCTGGGCATTTTTCCCCATCTGAAGGTGTTCCTGCTGGGCAATAACGGCCAGTACACGGAAATTCAACAGGAGGCGTACGCCGGGAACACCTCGTCCTATTATCAGGCTCTCAGAACGGCGGCCGTGCCCTTCCTGTCGTCCATGGCGGCGATGATGGAGACGTCCCTCAGCGATGAGATCAAGGAAGCCTTCGACATGTGGACTTAGCGCGGGCCATGGCCGGCCCGGCGCTTCCCCGGATTGACAGCCACGGTTTATGGGCGCCCCGCGGAAGATACTATCCATTCAGCCAGGCCAATGAAGCACACCCCCGCGTTCCGGCCCCGCGTGCTCGAGCTGGTGGCCCGCATTCCCCCGGGGCGGGTGGCCACCTACGGGCAGATCGCCCTGCTGGCCGGATATCCCCGCAGGGCCCGGCACGTCGGGTACGTGCTGGCCGCCCTTCCTCCCGGCAACGGGCTGCCCTGGCACCGGGTCATCAACGCCCAGGGCCGCGTCTCGCCCCGGGGCGGAGCCAAATCCTCCTCCCGGAAGAAAGGCGCTGAGCATCGTCAGGAACGCCTGTTAAGGGAGGAGGGGGTACGCTTCCTGAAGGGGCAGGTGAATCTGGACCAGTTCCGCTGGGAACCGGTAATTTCAGAGGATTGGGGCGGTCTGGCGGAGGATTAGGCGGGCTTCCCGCCACCGCAGGTTGGCTGCACGGACCTTTCCTTAGCCTGCCCGAAATCCCTATTAGGTTTACAACGACAGAAGAATCCTTAGATTGTCTTCAATTTTTGCCATCGTTGAATTCGTCACCGACCCGAGCTTCGAGACGAGCCGCTCCCGCGAAATGGTACGCGTCTGGTCGCACAATACAAAGCTCCGCTGCTTTACCCCCCCCTCGGAAGGTTTTATTGAGGTGTGGAGCGGTATTTTCCGGTCCCTCGTGGTAATCGGAAGGACCGTAACCAGTTCCGCAGGACCATGATTGAAAGCATCCACGGAAATGATCAGGGCCGGTCTGACGCCCGCCTGCTCGTGCCCGCGTGGGGGGTCGAGATTTACCCGCCATATTTCAGATCTGGAAGGTTTAGGAAGCATCGAGCTTTTCCCTATTCGATACCATCAGCGATTGTTTCGTCCCAGGCTGCCCGCTCCTCGAGCTCCTCTTCCCATTCCTGCTGGTTTTCCCGCAGCTTCGCGTAGCCTTTGTTTGCTGCCTCAAGGAGACGGCGCCTCCGGTATTCCTCAATCGCCTGATGAATGATTGACTGCGTGGACTCTCCGAGCCGGTCGCCCAACTCATCTATGATTTGCTTATCCACCTTGCTGATCCGGACCGTAATACTGGACATGGCAATAACTCCGAATCCTTCGGTTCAATATACTCCGAGGTCTCCTATTGAGAGGCCTGGAGGTCAGTACTGGAGGATGGATTGGTATTACATGGCATTTCTCCTTCAACAATTTGGTTTCCAGTCGTAAAATAACCCAGCAGCCATCGTAACACGTTTTGTGACAAAATGCCTTACAATTTTGACACATTTTTGTATCATTGCAGCAAAATTATTCGCATCGAATCGTGTCTCTGAGTCCCGCCATGCTCCATTTCGAGATCAAGGCAAGCGACGGCGCCGCCCGGACGGGCGAGTTGGGCACGGCCCACGGCGCGGTGCAGACCCCCGCCTTCATGCCCGTGGGCACCCTGGGCACGGTGAAGGCCATGACCCCCGAGGAGTTGCGCGCCGTGGGGGCGGAGATGGTGCTGGCCAACACCTACCACCTGCATCTGCGTCCCGGCGAGGCGGTGGTGGAAAAGCTGGGAGGGCTCCATCCCTTCATGCATTGGGAAGGCCCCATCCTCACCGACAGCGGCGGGTATCAGGTGTTCTCCCTGGCCGCCCTGAACAAGGTGGACGAGGACGGCGTCCACTTCCGCAGCCACCTGGACGGCACAGCCCTGTACCTTTCGCCGGAAAAGGCCGTGGCCATCCAGCAGGCGCTGGGCGCGGACATCATGATGTGCCTGGACCACGTGCTGGCCCTGCCGGCGGAGGAAGCGCAACTCGCGGACGCCGTGGCCCGTACCGCCCGCTGGGCGGAGCGCTGCCTGAAGGCCCGCACGGGGGAGAATGCCCTGTTCGGGATCGTGCAGGGGGGCGTTTCGGAGGCCCTGCGCCGCCGCAGCGCGGAGGAAATCTCGGCCCTGGGCTTCGACGGCCATGCCATCGGGGGCCTGAGCGTGGGGGAGCCCGCGGAGCGAATGCACGAGACCGTGGCCTTTACCGCGGAACTGCTGCCCGCGGATCGGCCACGCTATCTGATGGGCAGCGGCGAGCCGGAGCAGCTGCTGGCCGCCATCGGCTGCGGCGTGGACATGTTCGACTGCGTGCTGCCCACCCGCAACGCCCGCAACGGCTCCCTGTACACCCGCCGGGGCAAGATCTCCATCAAGCAGAGCCGCTACCGGGAAGACCCCGCGCCCCTGGACGACGCTTGCCCCTGCCCCACCTGCTCTCACTACTCGCGCGCCTACCTGCGCCACCTCTACGTGTCCAGCGAGATTCTCTCCATGCGCCTCAACACCTACCACAACCTGTTCTTCTTCCTGGAGTTGATGCGCCTGGCCCGTGAGGCCATCACGGAGGGGCGCTTCGCCGCCTTCGCCAAGCAGTTCCTGGCGGAATTCCGCGCCGGGGAGGAAGCGGCGTGAGGGGGGTGGGCTGCCGTGGTAAAGGCCGGCCTGCCTTGCCTCTTGCTCTCCAATTACATAGATTTCCGGGTAGATAATTCCTATGCGGGCAAACATCTGCCGGAAAACACCTCCGGGCAAACATCGTCCCGGGCGCTTTGCGCCC
>CBDUSX010000017.1:0-20388 GCA_965369935.1 uncultured bacterium | reverse complement strand
GGCTGGAGAGCGAGGACTGCGTGCCGCCGGAAATCCTGCAGCAGATGCGCGACCTGGGGCTGTTCGCCACCTCCCTGCCAGAGACATATGGGGGATTGGGGCTTTCCATGGAGCAGCAGGTGCGGGCGCACATGGAGCTGACCCAGGCCTCCGCCGTCTACCGCTCCCGCCTCTCCACCACCATCGGGCTGGGCTCCCAGCCGCTGCTGTACAACGGCAGCGAGGCGCAACGGGAACACTATCTGCCCAAAATGGCCAGCGGGGAGATCACCGCGGCCTTCGGACTGACCGAGCCCGATGCCGGCTCCGACGCCGGGTCCGTGCGGACGAGCGCGGAGCGCGACGGGGAGCATTACGTGCTCAACGGCATCAAGCGCTACATTACCAACGCGCCGGAAGCCGACGTGTTCATCGTCATGGCCCGCATAGACCCGGCCATCTCCGGGCCGCGCGGCATCTCTGCCTTCATCGTCGAGGCGGGCGCGCCCGGATTCACGGTCGGGCCACCGGACAAGAAGATGGGCCAGGCCGGCTCCCATACCGCCGAGTTGTACTTCAACGACTGCCGCATCCCGGCATCGGCCCTGGTGGGAGGGCAAGAGGGCGACGGCTTCAAGACGGCCATGCGCGGCATCAACCATGCGCGGCTGCATGTGGCCGCCACCTGCGTGGGCCAGGCCATGCGGCTGACCGAGGAGGCGCTGAGCTATGCCCGGCAGAGGGTGCAGTTCGATCAGCCGATTCTCAACTTCCAGGCGGTGCAGCACATGCTGGCCGACTGCCGCACGGAGACCTTCGCCGCCCAGGCCATGGTGCTGGAAACCGCCCGGCGCTGGGATCAGGCGGAGGACGTGATTACCGACAGGGCCGTGATTACCGATATTTCCTGCTGCAAGTACTTCGCCTCGGAAATGGTGTGCCGGGTGGCGGACCGCGCCGTACAGATTCACGGCGGGGCCGGCTACATGGCCGCCTCGGACGTGGAGCGGCTGTACAGGGACGTGCGCGTGTTCCG
Source organism: uncultured bacterium (assembly GCA_965369935.1). Classification (GTDB taxonomy): domain Bacteria; phylum SAR324; class SAR324; order SAR324; family JACQKK01; genus JAPUIH01. The sequence continues at coordinate 19,373 of CBDUSX010000017.1, read as the reverse complement.
GATATTCGAGGGCACCTCCCAGATTCAGCAGACGATGATCGCCCGGGGTATGATGAAATCCGGCGAGGAGTTGTAAGCGAATCGCCCGCCGGCTTGCCGGAATAATAAATTATAGATGGCAGGCACTCAGCAGGAGGCGCCGGATTCCCCCCGAGAGAACTGAAAATGCTGGGATTTACGGCCCGCAGCGGTGGCCGCGCCCTTGACTTTGCGGCACTGTGGCCGTTAGATGGAATCGTTCAAGGGAAGTCCACGGCCGCCTTCCGGCGCGGTTTCACGGCGTGGTGTCCCGGCGCGGGATCGTCATCCACTGCCGGATTCGGTGGAGGATTTCCCGCTCGTGAACCGGCTTTCCGGGTGGAGGCAATAGGCCCACATTTCGCTCCGCCCGATTCTAATGTCTAATGTGGCGACGTAGCCAAGTGGTAAGGCAGAGGTCTGCAAAACCTTTATCACCGGTTCGAATCCGGTCGTCGCCTCTCCTTGCCGGCGGGCCTCCCCCTCACCGCCGCGGCGCTCGACACCCTGCCATGACCCACTTGCCTGGGTGGCGGAACTGGTAGACGCAAGGGACTTAAAATCCCTCGGGCCTAGCCCGTCCCGGTTCGATCCCGGGCCCAGGCATTTGTAAGCGAAACGTCATAGGCGCCACGCTACGGCCGGTCCGGCGCTACGGCATAGACGGTCCGGTGCCGGGCCACGTCCCTTCCTCCGGTAATCGAACCGGCCGCGGAGCCGGCCTCCCGGCGCTTCGGCGACGCTCAAATTCCCTTTTCACTTTCGCAACAATAGGATAAGTTTCAGACAAGTACGAGGGGAAACGGCGCTCAGCGCAAGCGGAGTTGTATTCGGCGGGATTCTTACGGGGGCGATGATGAAAAAGCTGCTGGCACTCCTGGTGATGGGGCTGCTGTTAGGTTCAACGGCTCTGGCGCAATCCGAAAAGAAGGAGGCAAAATCCGAGAAGGCGGAGGCGGAATCCGAGTGTTACCCGGAAAAGGTTTTGAATGACAGGAGCAACTACAACGACCCCACCTTCGTAACGACGATATCTCCCGTGTCTTCCAGCGCATTGGGAACGTCGGAAGCGTCGGGCACCTCCGGCTGTACGGGAAAGAAGGTGGAGGGGAAAGAAGAAGAGAAATCCGCGTACTACAAACGGCAGCAGCGGGAATTCGTGACCGTGACCATGGACAACCTTTCCGAGGACGTGGCCCGCGGCGGAGGCCCGCATCTCCACACGCTCAGCGCCCTGCTGGGCTGTCCGGCTTCCGGGTATGCGGAGTTGGCGGCCATGACGCGGCAGCTTTATGCCCAGCTTTTTCCCACCGCGGAGATTGAACCGGCCGAGTTCCTGGCCCGCCTGAAAAGCCGAATTTCCGAGAATCCCCGCCTGGCGGGAAGCTGCGCTTACGCCTAAGCCCCCGGTGGAGGGTTTGATGTTTGTTGCCGGCGTCCATTTACCGTGGCCGCTCCCGGCGGCGGGCGCCACCTTCCTTTGGGCTTCCGCATTGATGAGAATCGTATGCAAAGCCGCTTTGCTCATGGCGCTATTCTCCTTCCTGGCGGGCTGTGACCGCATCGAGGCATGGCTGGCGCCCAAGGCCGATTTATGGGAACGCTGGGAGATCCACGATCCCGCGGCGGCCGGCCAAATTGACCACGCCCCCTGGCAGCGGCTTCTGAAAGCCTATCTTGTCCCCGGCAAGGACGGCATCAACCGCATGGCCTACGGCAAGGTAACGGAGGCGCACCGGCGGGCCTTGCAGGCCTATCTGGCGAGGTTGACCGCCCTGCCGGTGAGCCACTACCGGCGTGCGGAGCAACTGGCCTACTGGGTGAATCTGTACAACGCGCTCACCGTGGAACTGGTGCTGTCCCACTACCCGGTGCAGAGCATCCTCGACATCAAAATTTCCCCCGGCCTGCTTGGCTACGGGCCCTGGGACAAAAAGCTCACGGAGGTGGAAGGGCAGCAGCTCAGCCTCAACGACATCGAGCACCGTATCCTGCGCCCCATCTGGCGGGACCCCCGTATCCATTACGTGGTGAATTGCGCCTCCCTGGGCTGTCCCAACCTGCCGCTCACGGCCCTGACGGCGGAGAACGCCGGGACGCTGCTCGATGCGGGCGCCATGGACTACGTGAATCATGCGCGGGGCGCGCGGGTGGAAGGGGGAAAGCTGCGGGTCTCGAAAATCTACAACTGGTTTTCGGCCGACTTCGGCGCGAACCACGGGGAAATTATCGCCCACCTGAAGCGCTATGCCCGGCCGCCCCTCGCCGGGGCGCTGAACGGCGTGGAAAAAATTACTGGCTATGAATACGACTGGACCCTCAACGAGGCCGCCGGCCCATAGCAGAACCCCGCCTTGGCCGGTAAGGCCGGATACGTCCCTGATGACGGTAATCCTATACAAGGTAGCCGGGAGGCGCCCGGCCCACGGCGGGAAGCCCGCCGATTACCCGATTGCCTCAATCTTATCTTGGGTCGAATTCCCCGCCGCTTGCGGCGTAAGAGGAGCAGGATTTTCGATACCCGAATCCCCGCTGCTTGCGGCGGGGTAATTTCTTCCCGGAGAGACAGTGATCTATCTGAGCCGCAGGGAAATCGCGGAATGGCAACCCTTCCGGGAATATCCCGCTCCGGATGGATACGCGGAGCTCCTCATCGGCCGGCTGGGGAAGGCAGGGCAGTGGGATGGCCGGCAGTTGGCGGGCAACAGGTGGCCCATTGGCTGCGTGGCCCTGGAAATTACCCAGCGCTGCAATCTGGATTGCAGCCTATGCTACCTGTCCGAGCACTCCGAAGCGGTGCTGGACCTCCCCCTGCAGGAAATCTACCGGCGGCTTGAGGTGATTTTGCGCCATTATGGCCCCGGCACCGATGTGCAGGTGACGGGGGGCGATCCAACCCTGAGGAAGCGGGAAGAGCTGCTGGCCATCGTCAGGAAAATCAGGGACATGGGCATGCGCCCCACCCTGTTCACCAACGGCATCCGGGCCACGCGCAAGCTGCTGGCGGAGCTTGCCGAAAACGGCCTGGAGGGGGTGGCCTTTCATGTGGACCTCACCCAGCGGCGGACGGGCTATGCGACGGAGACCGCGCTGAACGAAATTCGTTCGGCCTATATCGACCGTGCGCGTGGCCTGCCTCTGGCGATCTATTTCAACACCACCGTTTGCGCGGAGAATTTCAGCGAAATTCCGGAAGTGGTGCGCTTCTTCCGCCGGCATGCGGATTCCGTCGCGCTGGCCTCGTTTCAAGTGCAGGCGGATACGGGCCGGGGCGTCTTGGGGCGGCGGGCAGCCTTTATCACCCCGGAGTCCGTCGCGGATCAGATTTCGCAGGGAGCGGGGCTGCAAGTCGCTTTCGACGTGGCACGGGCCGGCCATGCCGCGTGCAACAAGTATGCGATCTGCCTTTCGGTCAACGGCAACCTGTACAACCTGTTCGAGGATTCGTCATTTATGGCCGGGATGCTGGGAAAGACCCACCGCCACACCTTTAGCCGCACGGGCCGCTGGTCGGCGATCCGCTCTGTCCTGGCGGTGGTGCTGGCGGATCCGGCCTGCTGGCCGGGGGCGGCACGATACGTCTTCAGGAAATTCCTGGACATGGGCGCCGATCTGCTCCGGGCGCGGGGGAAAGTCAACAAGCTCTCGTTCTTTGTCCATAACTTCATGGACGCCGCGCGCCTCGAGCCGGAGCGCTGTCTTTCCTGCGTGTTCATGGTGGCCACGGACGAGGGGCCGGTTTCCATGTGCGTTCACAATGCGAAGCGGGATGCCTACCTGCTGCGCCCCCTGGCCCTCGAAACCCCCGCGGGCCGGCAATGGTGGCACCCCCTCTCCGGGGACTTCAACGTCACCGCCGCTTCCGGCAATTCCTGCGGGGCGGAGCCGCCTCCGTTGACCATGCCGTTGACCATGCCGCCCAGGGCCCTGCGTCGCATGAGAAGACGCGGTTCGGCAGCGGAGAAGCCGCCGCGCCGTAGCGTCCCCCTTGATCTGCCCGCGCGGGTGTCCGGCTGACGGGCGCACCATCAATACGGGTTTGCTTGCCGTTGCCCGGACGGGCTGTTCCCCGTTGGCGTAAAGTCCTCCAATCGTATACCAATGAACGTTTCCGAGTGGAAGAAACGCCCGCTGGGGCGCCGGTGAGCCGGTACGCCCCGTACGCGGAGAAATTCATGACGAATCGTTCCACTGTCCGCTGAAGAATTCAGGCAAGGGCCGTAAAATGAGTGAAATCCACCTGAGCGAGCATGAGTTGAGGCCGGAGCGCTGTCTGCTCTCCGTGCCCGCCACGACGGAGCGCTTTTTTTCCAAGGCCGCGGCCAGCGAGGCGGATACGATCATGCTGGACCTGGAGGACGCGGTGGCCCCCGACCTCAAGGAGGAGGGCCGGGCGCGGGCCATCGTGGCGCTCAACGAGTTGGACTGGGGCGCCAAGACCATGTGCGTGCGCATCAACGGGCTGGACACCCAGTGGGCCTACCGGGACCTGATCGAGCTTGGCGAGGCCTGTCCACGGCTGGACGTGCTGATGGTGCCCAAGCTGGAGCGCCCGGAAGAAGTCCACGCGGTCGCCACGTTCCTGCAGGGGGTGGAACTCGCCACGCAGCGGCAAAAGCCCATCGGCATCGAGGTGCTGATAGAGACCGCGCTGGGCATGGTCAATGTGGAGGCCATCGCCGCGAGCCATCCCCGGCTGGAATCCATCAGTTTCGGGCCGGGGGATTATTCGGCCAGCATGGGCAACCGCTCGCAACTGATCGGCGGGCCCGACCCGGACTATACGGTGCTGACCTATCCCGACGGTGAAGGGCGGCGCGAGCGGCATTGGAACGACGTATGGCATGCCGCCCTGTCCCGCATCGCCACGGCCTGCCGCGCCCACAATATCCGCGCCCTCGACGGGCCCTACCCGGACTTCAACGATCCGGAGGGATTCCGGGCCTCCGCCCGGCGGGCGGTAAGCCTGGGCTTCGTGGGTAAATGGGCCATTCATCCCAGCCAGGTGACCCTGGCCAACGAGATTTTCGGGCCCACCCCAGAGGAGGTGTCCTACGCCAACAGGCTGATGGAAGCCCTGGAGCAGGCCAGGGGGGAAGGCAAGGGTGCGGTCACCCTGGACGGAAAAATGATTGACCTGGCCCACGCCCGGCAGGCCCGGAGAATCCTGGCCCAGGCCGAGCGGATTTCCGCCCGGCAAGGAGAAGACGCACCATGAGTGAGACCGCCCGGCCCCTGGAGGGCATTCGCGTGCTGGACCTGGCCACGTTTCTGGCCGGACCGTTTTGTTCCTCGATCATGGGCGAGTTCGGCGCCGAGGTGATCAAGGTGGAGCAGCCGGGAGTGGGAGACCCTTTACGCAAATTTGGCACACCCACCGAGTGCGGCGATTCCCTGGTCTATCTGAGCGAGGCCCGCAACAAGAAATCCGTCTCCCTCGACCTGCGCCAGCCGGAAGGGGCCGCAGTGCTGAAAAAACTGGTGGAAATATCCGACGTGGTGGTGGAAAACTTCCGCACCGGCACCCTCGAAAAATGGGGAGTGGGCTACGAGCACCTGAGCAAGGTCAATCCGGGGCTGGTGATGTTGCGAGTCACGGGCTATGGCCAGACCGGCCCCAAAGCCAAAGAGCCCGGCTTTGCCCGCATTGCCCATGCCTTCAGCGGCCTCAGCTATCTGGCCGGCGAGGCGGGCGGTCCCCCGCTGATGCCGGGCTCCACCTCCCTGGCCGATTATCTGGCCGGCACCTACGGTGCGCTGGGGGTGCTGATGGCGCTACGGCACAAGGAGCGCACCGGAGAAGGTCAGTACATTGACATTGCGCTCTACGAGCCCATTTTTCGCTACCTGGACGAGATCGCCCCCGCCTTCGCCCGCCACGGATTTGTCCGCGAACGGATGGGAGCCGACACCGTAAACGTGGCGCCCCACAGCCATTATCCCACGAGTGACGGCAAGCACATCGCCATTGCCTGCACCAGCGACAAAATGTTCGCCCGCCTGGCCGAGGTGATGGGGCAGCCGGAACTGGCCGCGGAGGATCGTTATGCCAAGGTGGCGGCGCGCCTGGAAAACCGGGAAGAGGTGAACCGGATCGTCGCCGAGTGGACGGGTTCCATGCCCCGGGACGAAGCGCTGAACAGGTTGAAGTCCGGCGAGGTGCCCAGCGGACCCATTTACAACATCGCCGAAATATTCGAGGATCCCCAGTTCGCGGCGCGGGGAATACTGGAAAAAGTGTGGGACGAGCGCGTGGGCGAGATCACCGTGCCCGCGGCCATGCCCAGGCTGTCCAAAACGCCGGGCAGAATAGCCCATCTCGGTCCCGCCCTCGCGGCCCACAACGATGAGGTCTTTGGCGGTCTGTTGGGCCTGAGCGCGGAAGAGCGGGAGGCCCTCAAGACCAAGGGCGTGATTTGAACGCCTCGCCGCCGGTTGGCGCCGCCGCGCAAAACGCCGGCGGAACGAATGGGGTGCGCGGGAGACTGCGAAGCAATTTTCTGGGGCGGACGGCCTGCCCGGGCGGATATCGGAGCCGGGATTATTGGCGGGCGAGCTTGTCGTGGTAGGTTTCCATGGCGAGCACGGCGAACTTGTAACCATCCTCTTCCCGGAGGAATCTGGCGCCGACGCGGTATCTGTCCAGTAGGTCGTTGCCCGCCTCCTCCTCTGGCCGGCAATAAACGACCTCGGAGAACACGTTGAACGCGTTCTCCATGGTAAGCAGTATTTCACTTCCTTCCGGCACAGGTCCCGTCGTATAAAACGCCATTCCGCCCGCCGAAATATCCTGCACGCGCGAAATCTCACCGCCGGCGCGCAGGGAGATATCCGCCCCCGCCAGCATTTCCAGCCGCGGGAACTTCCTGTGTTCCCGCTCTGCGAGGGGCAGGCACAGGGAGTCCACCAATTCCTCGTAGTGACTTCTCCAGATCGAGAGCGATTCTTCGGGTAGGTGCATGACTGGTTCCGTGTTAGACGCCGACCTTCAATTCCAGATTGATGCGGCGGCTTGATCGAGCCGTTGCGATCCTATTCATTACGGGTTCATACGGAGTGAACTGCAGATTGTTTCCAAACTTCATATTTCCCTCCATCCGCGGCATATCGAACCCGTGACTGGCTGCTGAATTTGGGTGTGGATCGTTACGAATGATTGGTGTGGATCATTACAAATGACTCGTGGCTTGCCTTGGCCCCGGTAGGCCCATCCATGTAAATCGAAGCCCCCCCGGTGATGGGAACCGCGGGGACGGGTTGATAATGGTGGTTGACCCCGCTAGACTCACGCCGGACCGGGCGCCGCCCACGGCATGACGCCGCAGGCGAATCGATGATCCTACACAACTCCGAGCGGCCCATGAGCGAGCAGGAGCCCATTACCGTATGGGGCAGAAGAAATTCCATTAACGTGATCAAGGTCATGTGGTGTATCGGCGAGTTGAGCCGGCCTCACGAGCGGATTGACGTGGCCGGCGCCTTCGGCTTCGAAAACGCCCCCGATTACCCCAGCCTGAATCCCAATATGACGGTGCCCACCATCAGGGACGACGGCCTGATACTGTGGGAATCCAACGTAATCGTGCGCTACCTATCGGAAAAATACGGCAAGGGCGGCCTGTTTCCGGAGCATCCGGCCAAACGGTGGGAAGCGGAAAAATGGATGGACTGGATGCAGACCACCCTCAACCCGCATCTTTCAGTCCTGTTGAGGCAATTGGTGCGCACCCCGCCGGAGCAGCGGGACATGGCCGCGGTGGAAAACGCCAGGCAAACGCTGGTCAAAATCTGGCCCATTCTGGATGCCCATCTGGCCGCCCGCCAATACGTCACGGGGGACGATTTCACCATGGGCGACATTCCCGTGGGCGCGGCGGCCTATCGCTGGTATGGATTCGACATCGAGCGGCCGTCCTTTCCCAACCTGGAAGCTTGGCATCAGCGCCTGCGCGAGAGAAAGCCCTACCAGGATCATGTGGATATGCCCATCACCTGAGTGAGGCCTCGGGGCCGGGCGGCATTGGCCGCGCCCGGCAGTCTTTCGATATTTTGCACGGGAAGGAACGGATGGCGAAATTGTGCGTGGTCACGGGAACCAGTTCGGGCATTGGCGCCGCGCTCGCCCGGATTCTGCTGGAGCGCGGCTGGGAGGTGATCGGCGTATCGCGGCGGGAGGCGGACATCACCCATGACGCTTACCGCAACGTATCCCTGGATTTCTCCGATCCGGAGGCTGTGCAGGCATATTTCGAGGGCGAGTTTCCCGGTCAGGTGCGTCTGGAGGACTACGAGCGGGTGGGGCTGGTCAACAATGCCGCCGTGCTGGGAACCGTGGGGCCCCAGGAGGATTTGCCCCTCGCCGATATGGCGCGTGCGTTCAACATCAACGCCGTGACGCCCACCTGGCTGATGGGCTTTTTCATCAAACATTGCCGGCGGGCGCGCCTGCTGCTCGTCAATGTATCCTCCGGATTGGCGACTTCGCCCCGGGCGGGTCTGTCCACATACTGTATTTCCAAGGCCGCCCTCAGGATGGCGGGTCTGGTGGCCGCCGAGGACCTGCAGGACTTCGGGGCCTACGAAGACCGGCGTGAGCACGTGGCGATCGTCAGCTATAGCCCCGGCACCGTAGCCACGGCCATGCAGGAAGATATGCGCAGCAATTCCGAAGAGACCCTGCCCAGCGTGCAGTGGTTCGTGGATCTTCATGAGCAGAACATACTGAAATCAGCCGGGCAGCCCTCGGAGCAAATTGCTTCCCTGCTCGACAGAAACGATCTGCCCTTGCACAGCGAAATCAGCTTCGGGGGCTGAGGGGCGGGGCCGATGGCGGCCACCAGGAACCGGGTGACGGGAATGAGCAGAGCCAAGGCAATTGAGCAGGCGCGGGCCTATTTCGACGGCGGTGGCTTTATAGAGGATATCGGGCGCAGGGTTGCCATACCCACCGAGAGCCAGGTGGAAAACAATTTGGAGATCTTGCGCGCCTATCTCACCGAAGAGATGCGGCCCACCCTGGAGGCGATGGAATTCCGCTGCACCATACTGGAAAACCCCGTCGCCGGCCACGGACCGTTTTTGCTCGCGGAGCGCATGGAGGATCCGCAATTGCCGACCATGCTCAGCTATGGTCACGGGGACGTGGTGCGGGGTATGGAAGACCAGTGGCGGGCAGGGCTGTCCCCCTGGCAAATCAAGCAGGAGGGGGACAGGCTCTATGGACGCGGCACGGCGGACAACAAGGGACAGCACAGCGTCAACCTCGCCGCCCTGGCTCAGGTGTTGCGGGAAAGGGGCCGGCTCGGCTTCAACTGCAAGGTGCTCATCGAAACCGGTGAGGAGGTGGGCTCCCCCGGGCTGAGGGAGCTCTGCGAGCAGAACCGGGAGATGTTCAGGGCGGACGTGTTCATCGCCTCCGACGGAAACCGGCTGGCCCCTGGCAGGCCCACGGTGTTTCTGGGTGCGCGGGGCGTCATGAACTTCGACCTATCCGTCGCGTTGCGGGAAGGCGGGCAACATTCCGGCAACTGGGGCGGGCTGCTGGCCAACCCGGCGATCATCCTGGCCCACGCCCTGGCCACCATCACCACTCCCAAGGGCGAGTTGCTCGTGCCCGAATGGCGGCCGGAAAAAATTCCCGCTGCCGTGCGCGAGGTGCTCAAGGATTGCGTCGTGGACGGCGGGGAGGACGCCCCGGATATAGACCCCGAATGGGGCGAGCCGGGCTTGTCAGCCGCGGAGAAAGTCTACGGCTGGTGCAACTTCGAGGTGCTGGCTTTCAAATCGGGCAATCCGGAGAGCCCGGTCAATGCCATTCCGCCGTCGGCAAACGCCCATTGCCAGATCCGTTTTACTGTGGATGTGGACCACAACGAGTTTGTGCCGGCCCTGCGGCGTCATCTGGACGCACACGGCTTCGGACAGGTGGAGATTACACCGGCCCACCGAATCCGCACCATACGGGCCTCGCGGCTCGATCCGGCCAACCCCTGGGTTGCCTGGGTGGTGGACTCCATCATCCGCACCACGGACGTCAAGCCGTCCATTCTTCCCAACCTGGGAGGCGGGCTGCCCAACGATATTTTTTTGGAAATCCTGGGTTTGCCCACCCTGTGGCTGCCGCACTCCTATGCTTCCTGCTCCCAGCACGCGCCGGACGAGCACCTGCTGCTCTCCCTGGTGCGGCAGGGTCTGGAGGTGATGACGGGGGTGTTCTGGGATCTGGGCGAGCCGGGCACGCCGCATGGCGCCTGATGCGCCTGGTGCGCTTGGCGCATGCTTCCCGATCTGGGGCGGCGTTGCCCGCGCCGCGGTGCAATTGCGTGGCAACCTTTTCCGTTTTTCCGCCGATCCGGGTATAGTCTGCAAAACGAATCCGCGTGGACGATGGCGATGGACGATTTGTATTTCCGCCAGATCGAAGTGGGCCCCATGGCGAACTTCGTGTACCTGATCGGCTCCAATTCCACCCGCGAAGCGGCGATTGTGGATCCGGCGTGGCACGTGGAGGAATTGCTCAAGGCGGCGGAGGAAGACGACATGCGGGTAACGAGCGTGCTGGTGACCCACACCCATGCGGATCACGTCGGGGGCAGCATCCGCGGCCACAGCATCGAGGGCGTGGCGGAATTGCTGGAGCATTGCAAGGCCAAGGTCTACGTGCACAAGGAGGAGGCGGATCGCTTCGCCATTCCATCGTCCGAGATTGTCAAGACGGACGAGCACAGCAGTCTGGCCCTGGGCCAGCTGGCCATCGAGTTCATTCACACGCCGGGGCACACGCCGGGCTCGCAATGTTTCAAGGTCGGCGGCCGGCTGGTCTCCGGGGACACGTTGTTCATAGGGTCTTGCGGCAGGACGGATTTGCCGGGAAGCAACCCGGAGGACATGTACACCAGCCTGACCCAGAAGCTCGCGAAGCTGGACGAGAAAACGATCGTCTTTCCCGGCCACAATTACGCCGCCCATGCGACGCAGTCGAGCATCGAGCAGGAAAAGGCGAACAATCCGTTCATGCAGTTTCCTTCCAAGTCCGCTTTTCTGGCCGCCATGGGCTATCCCGGATAGGTCAGGCATCCATGAGCGCCCAAACCCAGGTGACAAGTTGCGTATGAACAAGAAAGTTTTGATCATGCACGGTGATGGAATCGGCCCCGAGGTCACGCAACAGGGGCTCAAGGTGCTCAAGGCCGTGGCGCCCCTGGCCGGCATCACGCTGGAACAGGAAGAAACGCTGATCGGCGGGGCCGCCTATGACGAGACCGGCTCCTTTCTCCCCCCTGAATCCCTGCAATCGGCCAGGCAGGCCGACGCGGTGCTGTTCGGCGCGGTGGGCGGCCCCAAGTGGGAAAAACTGGACGGCTCGGAAACGCCGGAAAAAGGACTGCTCAACCTGCGCAAGGAGTTGGACCTGTTCGCCAACCTGCGGCCCGCCACCGTCTTCAGCGAGTTGGTGGAAGCCTCCACTCTCAAGCGTGAAGTGGTGGAAGGCACCGACCTGATGGTGATCCGCGAGTTGACCGGCGGCATTTATTTCGGCGAGCCGCGCGGAGCGGTGGAAAAGGACGGGCGCAAGGGCAGCCGGAACACCATGGTCTACATGGAGGACGAGGCCGAGCGGATCATCCGGGTCGGCTTCGACATGGCGGGCAAGCGTCGCGGCAAGCTGACCTCGGTGGACAAGGCCAACGTGCTGGAAGTCTCCAAGATGTGGCGCGTCATCGCGGAACGGCTGGCGCCGGAATACCCGGACGTGGAGCTGGGAAATCTGTATGTGGATGCCGCGGCCATGGAACTGATCCGCGATCCCAAGCAGTTCGACACCATCGTGACCGGGAACATGTTCGGCGACATCCTCAGCGATGAAGCGTCCATGCTGACCGGCTCCATCGGCATGCTGCCTTCGGCAAGCATTGGGAGCGAGCACGCCTTGTACGAGCCTATTCACGGCTCGGCCCCGGACATTGCCGGCCAGGACAAGGCCAATCCGTTGGCATCCATTCTCTCCGTGGGCATGATGTTCCGTTATACCTTTGACATGCCGCACATTGACGAGATGATTCAAACCGCCGTAAACGCGCTGCTGGCCAGCTACCGTACGCCCGATATCCAGGTCGCCGGGAAGAAGCTTGTCGGTTGTGAGGAAATGGGAGACATGATGCTCGGGGCATTGGAGCAAATTCCACCCATTCCCGCGCGCTGAACTCAAACTGAATTCCCGGTCCTTTGCGCAATAGTCACCGGAGATGATTGGCCCTTCAGTGGATTTTCTGGTTAGTATGAAGACAGGAGGGCAACGCAAGTCAGGCATTCAGGCAATGTGACCAGGGAGAATCGTCGCCCATGCATCACGAAATTTACAGGAATGAAATTGCCCTCGCCCCTTCTCTGGAAAAGGCCATTCAACACAAAATCGGAAAGATCGAGACCAGACTGAAACGCTACCACCCTGAAGCGGCCCACCTGGAAATTCGGTTGGGCCACCACCCGAAACTGAACACCTATGAATGCATGGTGCGCCTGAAGGCGTTCAAGGATTCCATGCATTCCAGGAAATCGGCGCCGGAGTTGCGTGTCGCAGTGGACAAGAGCTTTGACGCCATCATGAAAGAGCTTGATCACTATCGCCTGAAAATCAACAAGTCCCTGCAATCCAGCACTTGACGCGGCTGGGCCTGTATGGCGGCGATGCGGGAGGCATCGAATAGGTACGCTCCAGCGCCTGAGAGAGCCTCTCGCCTGAACCTTCCCGGGAAGTGACTGCTCAATACAAGACGGGCGACCCGAGCCAGGGCCGGTACGCTCCCGTCCAATCCAGCTTCCACCGTCGGTTGGAATCCCTGCCGCAGGGCGGTATGCGTAAATTGCCGCCCGCGGGCGGATAGATAGGAAACATCGCCAGCAATGCAGGCCAGTTCAGGAATGTGGGAATCTCCAGCCGGAAGGGACGGGTTGACAGCGGCACTGTTCACCCCTGCCCAAAGCGGTCAATGGCGGTAACACCGAGGGACGCCTCTACCGTCGTTTTGATGCGGGACCGCTCCGGGCAACGGGGAGAGCCGGAAGTGTTGCTGGTGCGGCGGCATGCGCGCGCAAACTTCGCGGCCGGGGTCTATGTGTTTCCGGGTGGGGCCGTGGAGACCGAGGACTGCGGCGCGGAGGCCCTGAAATTGTCTGCCGGTCTTTCTCCCGCGGAGGCGCAGGCCGTGATCGAGGACGATCAGCCCGCCGATAGGGCCCTCGGCATCTTTGTGGCCGCAATTCGGGAAACCTTCGAGGAGGTGGGGATTCTCCTGGCATGCATGACCGACGGCACGCGCTGGATGCCGGACCCCACAGAGACGGATGCTCTAACAGCCGTCAGGGAGGAAATTTACCGGGGCGACTTGGATTTCGCCTCCTGGGTGCGCGGGCGGAATTTGCGCCTGGCCACTGGAGAGTTGGTGTATTTTGCCCACTGGATCACGCCGGAAATCCGGCCGCGGCGGTTCGACACACGGTTTTTCCTGGCCGAAGTTGCTCCGGGCGTGGATGCCAGGCCGGACGACAGGGAGGTTTTCGATCATGTCTGGATTTCGCCGCGGGAGGCTGGCGGCCTGCAAGAGGCCGGAGAACTGCGCCTGATGACTCCCACGTTGAGGAATCTCGAATTGCTGGCGCCTTTTGCCACAACGGCGGAAGCCCTGGCGGGCCTGAGAAATACATCTGTGCAGACCATTCTTCCCAAGGTTGAGGTGATGCCGGGGGGCGCGACGCGCATTCTGCACCCCGGCGATGCGGACTACGAGAGCGTCCAATAATCTGATTGAGTTCTTTTCCGGCTCCCGATAAGAAACGGCAGAGCGATCCAAACACCAGTCAGCCATAGCGAAAGGTTGTCCGTGAATCTACTGAATCGGGGCGTTTTCCCCGCTTTGCTTTTACTCTGCCTTTTGGTCTGGGGCCCATCTGCTTTCGGACAAGTTGTCAACTTCAAGCCGTTGGAGCGCGGAGATTACACCGAGGAGGAGGAAAAGCTCACCATCCTGCGGGGCCTTGAGGTCTCGTTTCAATATGCCGCCGAATTGCTGCGGGAAAAACACGATGATCTCTCCAATGCGGCGGAGAACACCGAATTCCAGCAGGACTTCCGGCTGGCGCTGCGGACGGTGTTTCATCGGGACGTGGAATTCCACCTGGTCCTTGATCCGGCGATTCGTGCGTTTGAGGGCGGAGAATCCCGCGCGCGGAGACAGGAGGACGACAGGATCGCCGAAACCCAGCCCCTGGCGCTCAACGTCCGCGAGGCGTTTCTGCTGTATAAGTTCAATCCCCGTTCGGGACTGATTCTGGGCAAGCAGGAGTTGTCCATCGGGGACAGGCGGGGCAAGGTGTTCAACGGCATCGCCCCGGCCATCACTTACGACTGCAGGATCGGCACCTGGTGCATGCCCTTCGGCGGGATCAAGGTGGGGCCCATGTCCACGGACTGGATATTCCACTGGGCGCTGGAATACACGCCCTGGGACGACAAGAATGACGGGTACAACAACGACACCTTCAAGTTCGAACTCTTCCGCATCCTCTACACTGAAAACAACGTGCCCCTGGGGAAAAACCGTGGCCCGGGCCTGTTCAATGCTGACAACCCGGACGCGGAGGATCCAGCCATGCCGGGAATGGCTGATCCGGCGGCTGTCGACCCTTCCCAGGAAACCGACGTCGACGGGCGTCCCATCTACTACGACGCCAAGGGGATAGATTATTTCGGCTTCCGTCTTATCTGGGAATCCGGCGGCTTTTTCTGGAATTTCGATTTCACCTCCGCCCAGGGCGACCGCGAGTTGCACCGATTTCGGCCTTTCGGAACGAGCCAGTCGGTTGATACCCTGAATTTCGGCGGGGCGCCACAGATCGTATTCAACCAGTCGGTATCTGGCGTGGCCTGGGAATCGGAAATCGGGTTCCGGGGCCCGGACTGGAAATTCGGCTTGCGCATGCTCCGTGCCGACGGGGACCCTGGCCTGGATCCGGCCGACAAGGCAGGGCTGACAAAAGGATTGGGGGGCTTTTTCGAAGTTACGCCCGGCTCTTATCGCGGCACCCGGCTGTACTTCAACGGAAGCGACAACGATGTCGAATCGGGTTCGGGGCTAGGCCATTCGGTGAACAATATTCATTTGATCGGAATCTTCTACGATTTTTCCGATCCGCAAGACAAGGAAATGGATTATTCCCTGGGCATCTATAAATTGGAGTTGATCAAGTCGATTCTGGATCTCAATGGTGACCGTCAGTCCAACATAGGGATTGAAATTGACAACCTCCTGTCCTTCTACATTCACAAGGCCATCAAGCTGCAGCTTGAGATCAATATCATGAATACCCAGGGGGCGTTCACCCTCGACGATCACGTCCGCCCCAGCGGCAGGAACGCGAGTCTGTTTACCCAGGGCATCGTGCGCTTTGTGTACTCGTTCTGATCGATAAGGCAAAACGCGAAGGGCAACGCGCCTTTTGACAATCAAAAATCGGGTCAGCCGACATGAACACATCCAAATCCGCAGACTTGTTTGAGCGCTCCGGGCTGGCTATCGCGGGCGGCGTCAACAGCCCCGTGCGTGCATTCAAATCCGTGGACATGAGCCCTCTGTTTATCCAGCGCGCCAAGGGCTCCCGGATTTACGATGCCGACGGCAATGAGTATATCGATTACGTCGGCTCGTGGGGCCCTATGATTTTGGGCCATGCCGACGATGGCGTGGCCGAGGCCGTGCGGGAAGCCATCGCCCAGGGCACCTCCTTCGGCGCTCCCACGGAAAAGGAGGTCGAACTGGCCGAGCTGGTCAAGGCCGCCGTGCCTTCCGTGGATCTGCTGCGCTTTGTCAATTCGGGCAACGAAGCCACCCAGGGGGCGCTGCGGGCGGCCAGGGGATTTACGGGCAGGGACAATATCGTCAAGTTCGAGGGCTGTTATCACGGCAGCGTGGACGCCCTGCTGGTGAAGGCCGGTTCGGGCGCCACCACGCTGGGCGTGCCCGATTCGGCGGGCGTACCGGCCGGAACGGTGGAGACGACGCTTCTGGCCCAGTTCAACAATCTGCAGAGCGTCATTGACCGTATCGAGGAACACGCCGGGGAAGTGGCTGCCGTCGTGTTGGAGGTGATCCCCGGCAACATGGGCGTCATCAGTCCGGACTTGAACTTCCTGCAGGGCTTGCGCAGCCTCTGCGACCGGGAAGGGATCGTGCTGATTTTTGACGAGGTGATGACCGGCTTCCGAGTGGCCCTGGGCGGGGCACAGGCCCTGTTCGAAATCACCCCGGACCTCTCGATCTTCGGTAAGATCATCGGGGGTGGGTTTCCAGTCGGTGCGTACGGCGGCAAGGCGGAAATCATGCAACAGGTTGCGCCCCTGGGGCCGGTGTATCAGGCGGGCACCCTTTCCGGCAATCCCGTCGCCATGGCTGCGGGTATCGCCGTGCTGGGCAGGCTTCAGCAGCCTGGCTTCCACGCGGAGTTGGCCGAGCGCTCCCGTACGCTGATGGAGGGCATGCAGGCCTCCGCCCGGGAGATGGGGATACCGATGGAAGTTCTGGTTTTCGGCGGCATGATGGGAATGTTCTTCAGCGAACGGCCCGTGCGCGATTACCAGGGAGCCCTGGCCGCCGACTCCAAGGTGTTTGTACGGTTTTTCAAGGGGATGCTGGAGGCGGGTATCTATCTGGCCCCGTCGCCGTTCGAGGCGCTGTTCATGTCCGCGGCCCACAGCGACGAGGACGTGGCCAGGACCCAGGAGGCGGCCCACAAAGTGTTCTCCAATCTGTAGCAGCTTCACGCGCCGTCACGGATGCTTTCCGTGCTCGGCCTTCCCGTGGCCCGAGAAGGGAAATATCGGAATTGGGGCAAGACCCGAAATATTTCAAAAAGTATCTCCGTTACAGCACGGTCGGCCTGGAGATGGGTTTTTCCGTGTTGCTGGGGTTGTTCGTCGGCAACTATCTGGACGGATACCTGGGAACCGAACCGTGGCTGTTGCTGCTGTTTCTCCTGTTCGGCGCGGCGGCGGGCTTTCGGCGGCTCTATCAGTTGCTCAAGGAGGCCAGCCGGAATTCGGGCCCGGAGAACCCTGACCGGAAGGAGGATTCCGGCTCTTGAACGGCAAGACTTCCCGATCTTCGCCCGATGCCCTGCGCTTGTTTTCCTGGCTGCTATTGGCCTCTGCGGTGCTGCTGACGGCCGGGGGCTACCTCTGGCGGGGGATTGACTTCTCCCTGGGGGTGTTGCTAGGCTCCGGGCTTGCGGGACTGAACTATCTGTGGACCAGACGGGTCATCAAAAAGGCCCTTCAGGGAGATCAACCCAGAAGCCGCATCGGCTTTTCGCTGTTCCTCAAGTTTGGGCTGACCGCCCTCATCCTGTATTTCGCGATCGTACGTTTTCACTTCGACGCTATGGGAATACTTGTGGGTATCTCCAGCTTGGTGATCAGCGGTTTTGTGCTCGCCATCGTCCGGCTTGGTCTGTAGCGCGCTACGCAATCTGCAAGTCGGCAAAACATTTTCGGGTGCCTGAATGGAACACGGTCTGACTTGGGGAGGGTTGGTTTTCCACCCGCTCCAGGAATTGCTGGCGGAGTTCGGTATTGATCCCGTGGCGGGCGTGGATGCGCTGATCGTTTCGGTGTCGCTGATCGTGTTCGCCTTCGTCGGGGGCCGCAAATTCAGGAGCGGCGCCACCGTCGAGCCTCAGGGGAAGGTGTCCCTGTCCTATATGATGGAATTCATCCTGGGCGGCATGCTTTCTTTTTTCAACGGGATCATAGGCAGCCGAGCCCGCGGCCTGTTTTTCCTGCTTGGCACTTTCACCTTCTTCATTCTCGGGAACAATTTGATCGGGTTGGTCCCGGGATTCGGCTCTCCCACCGATCAGTACAATGTCACGATTGTGCTTGCACTGATGACATTCGTTACGGCTCATTTTATTGGAATCAAAGCTCACGGGCCTGCTTACATCAAAAAGTTTATGGGACCTGTCTGGTGGATGGCTCCCTTGATGTTTCCCATTGAATTGATCAGTCATCTGGTGCGGCCGTTGTCGCTGTCAATGCGGCTTTTCGGCAACATGACCGGAGACCACAAAGTGGTGGTGGTGTTCTCCACGCTGTTGGCGCTCGGCCTGCCCATTCCGTTCATGGGATTGGGCATCTTCGTCTCCGTTCTGCAGACTTTCGTCTTCGTGCTCCTTTCCTGTGTTTATTTTCAGGACGCGCTGGAGCATGCACACTAGAATCCTTCATCCGTAGATCAGGCAAATATGAAAAAGAAATCGTTGTCGTTGCTTGCGTTCTTCCTGCTGGTGCTGGCCTCTCCGCTGTTTGCCGCGGAGGGCGACCTGGCTACATTCGGGCTGGCGCTCGGAGCGGGATTGGCTATCGGTGTGGCCGCCATGGGCGGTGGCATCGGGCAGGGGCTGGCCACTTCGGCGGCCCTGGAGGGTATTGCCCGCAATCCCAATGCCGCCGACAAAATTTTCACCCCGATGATTATCGGTCTGGCTCTGATCGAGTCCCTCGTGATTTACGGGCTGGTGATCGCGTTTATTCTGCAAGCGAAAATTTAGTTCGCGGCTCCACCTTCCCTGAGAAGGTGGAGCTCCGCATCCCTGCAGTCCCTGCACGCCCGTTCTTTTCCCGTCCCCGATTCCAGTGCTTGTACTCCGCGGCAGGAAGGTGGCTGGCGTCCATTTGCGGTTCTTGGCACTTTACCCCGGGCCGGATCACAGGCATAATTAGCAACATGACGGGGACGAAACAGACCCCTTGAAAGGAGCATCCGGTGGCAGACCATCGGATTTTTTTAGATCAAAGAAAGTGAACATAAGTTCTCCTGTTTTTATGCTAGATGCCTACACCCGCCAGCGACTGGATCGTATGGCAGTGGACGTGGCGGTGACCCGCAATTCAGTGGAGGCGATCGAGAAGAACCTCGCTGGGGTCAAGGAGCATTTCGAAAATCAGGAATTCCGGCTGCTGCGCGTGGAGCGAAGGGTGTTTGCGCTGTGGCTGATCGGTCCGTTCCTCGTTGCGACCGCGGTGTTCCTGAAGACCTTCAAAACCTGGCTGACGGAAAATTGACGGAGCATTCAAATGGAAACGCTGTTGCTGGTGCTGAAATCGGTCGAGTTCTGGATGGGTCTGAGCTTGGTCGCCACGGCCGTCCCCGGCCCGCAGAACCGGCTGCTTCCCGCATTGTTCAAGGCGGTGTCCCGGATCGTTGCGGCGGGCACGGCGAAGCGTGGGTGAGCAATGACCGAGGAAACCCAAGACACGGCGGTATTTTCCGGAATGGGAGAGCCAGGCCCGACAGAGCCCGGAA
>CBDUSX010000016.1:0-20717 GCA_965369935.1 uncultured bacterium | reverse complement strand
TGCGCTCTGTCTATTTTCTGCGCATGGTGCGCAGTGGCCCCTTCCGGGTGCGGGCATTGGTTTTGGTGCGTTGCCCGCGCACGGGCAGGCCACGGCGATGGCGCAGGCCACGGTAATTGCCCAGGTCCATCAGGCGCTTGATGTTCATTTGCACCTCGCCCCGCAACTGCCCCTCGATTTTCACCTCGTTTTCGATCACCTCGCGAATCTGGGTGATCTGGTTGTCCGTCAAATCGTTGGCCCGCACGTTCTCATCCACGGCGGCCTTGTCCAGAATATTGGACGCGGTGGTGCGGCCGATGCCGTAAATATAGGTAAGCGCAATGGCCATACGCTTGTTGGGGAGATCCACCCCTGCAATTCGGGCCACAGAATCCTCCTAGTCAGCCTTGGCGCTGTTTGTGCTTGGGAATTTCGCAGATGACCCGCAAAACGCCCTTGCGTTTGATGATCTTGCACCGGTCGCAAATTTTCTTGACCGAGGATCGAACCTTCATCACTGCTCCTTCTGGACATGCCCCAGGGGCATTTTTTTTAATGACTCCGGCTTTAATGACTCTCGTCTACAATTGCTTTGCCGGCAATCGCGTTCCGCGGCCGCCGCTCATTTCGTCCGGTAGGTAATCCTGCCCCTGGAAAGATCGTAGGCCGACATTTCAACGGTCACCTTGTCTCCCGGCAGAATCCGGATGTAGTGCATGCGCATCTTGCCGGAAATGTGGGCCAGGATTTTATGGCCGTTTTCCAACTCCACCCTGAACATGGCGTTGGGCAAGGACTCGACCACCACGCCTTCCACTTCGATACTCTCTTCCTTCGGCAAATTTCCTCCTGATGCTTCGGGCGCTTAAAGGCGCCGCATCCCCCGCCGGCCGGATGGCGGCGCCGTCAGGCGCGGAACACAGCCTCGATTTCCCGGGCCACCTCATCCATTTCGCCGCCCCCGTCAACCGTCACCAGCTTGCCCCGCCCCTGGTAAAATTCGGTCAGGGGCTCGGTGTCCTCGTGATAGGCCTTCAGCCGGGTGATGATATTCTCCTCATAGTCGTCGGGACGGTGCACCAGCGGTTTTCCGCATACGTCGCAAACCCCCTCCTCCTTGGGCGGATTGAATTTGACGTGCCACTCGCCATGCCCGTCGGGGCAAATCCTGCGCCCCTCCAGCCTTTCCACCAGCCTGCTCTGGTCAATCTTGATTTCGATCACCCGCGTGATGGACTTGTCCCGCTTGTCCAGGACTTCGGCCAGGGCCTCGGCCTGGGTGCGGGTGCGCGGGAAGCCGTCCAGAATGAAGCCGCCGGCGCAGTCGTTTTGTTCCATCCGTTCCAGGATCAACGCGATCACCAGATAATCGGGCACCAGATTGCCCGCGTCCATGAATTCCTGGGCCTGTCTGCCCAGTTCGTTGCCTTTCCGAACCGCCTCCCGCAACAAATCTCCCGTGGAAAGCTGGGGGATATTGAGAGCCGTCTCCAGCCGTTTTGCCTGAGTCCCCTTGCCGGAACCCGGAGGCCCCAGTAATATCACCCTCATCCGCGGCTCAAATTCGTAAGGTCCTCATCCCTGTGCGGCGTTTGCTCTTGCGCATGAAGCCGTCGTAATTGCGGTTCAGCAGAAACGCCTCCATTTGCCGCACGGTGTCCAGTCCCACCCCGACGACGATCAACAGGGCCGTGCCGCCAAAGAAAAAGGGCACGTTCAACAATTGAAACAGAATCACCGGCAACACGCACACGGCGGACAGATACAGCGCGCCGCCGAAGGTGATCCGGGTCAGCACCTGGTTGATGTATTCCGCGGTTTTCTGGCCCGGGCGGATGCCGGGGATGTAGCCGCCGAACTTCTTCATTTCATCCGCGATCTTGACCGGGTTGAACTGAATCGCGGTGTAGAAAAAGCAGAAGAAGATGATCATCATCACGTACATGAAATTGTAGAAAAACGCCGTGGGCGTCAGGTGGCCGCTCAGCCACTCGAAGAACGGCACCCCCTGGATAAACCCGGTGATCGTGGCCGGGAAGGCCAGGATGGAAGACGCGAAAATGGGCGGAATCACCCCGGCCGAATTGATCTTCAGGGGCAGGTGGGAGCTCTGCCCTCCGTACATGCGGTTGCCCTGCACCCGCTTGGCGTATTGCACGGCGATCTTGCGGGTGGAGGTCTCCATGAAGATCACCGAGAACACCACCGTCAGAATCACCACCGCGGTGATGGCCACGGTGAGAGTGGTCATCTGCCCGGCCTGCACCAGCCGCACGGAGTTGATCACCGCGCCCGGCATGTCGGTGACGATCCCTGCGAAAATGATCAGCGAAATGCCGTTGCCGATGCCCCGCTCGTTGATCTGCTCGCCGATCCACATCAGAAACGAGGTGCCGGCGGTGAGGGTAATCATGGTCAGCAGGCGAAACCCCCAGGGGTCCATTCCCGGCAGCACGATGGCCGAACCATCGGGGGAGGACATGCTCTGCAGCCCCACGGATATTCCGAAGCCCTGGATCAGGCTCAGCACGATGGTGCCGTAGCGGGTATAGCTGGTGATCTTTTTCCGGCCCGCTTCCCCCTCGCGGCTCAGCTTCTCCAGGTAGGGGAAGACCACGGTCATCAACTGAATGATGATGGAGGCGCTGATGTAGGGCATGATGCCCAGGGCGAACACGGTCAGCCGGGCCAGGGCGCCCCCGGAGAACATGTCGAAAAACGAGAGGATGGTGCCTTCCTGGGCCTGGAAGAACGCGCCCAGGGCCGTCCGGTCAATGCCGGGCACGGGGATGTGCGCCCCGATGCGGAATACGACCAGCATCAGCAGCACGAAGATGATGCGGTTGCGCAACTCCTCGATCTTGAATGCGTTCGCAAACGTACTCAGCATACGCCAATCACCCTTCGATAACGACCGCTTCACCGCCCGCGGCCTTGATTTTTTCCTGGGCCGTGCGGCTGAAGCGATGGGCGTGCACCTTCACCGCCCGGTTGATCTCTCCGTTTCCCAACACCTTCACCCGCAGCTTGGCGTTGCGGATGGCGTTCGCCGCCACCAGGTCTTCCACATTGACCTCGCCCTTTTCCGCCAGCGCCGGGCGCTTCACCAGATCATCGAGATTGATGATGGAAAACCGCTCCTTGAAGATGTTGGTGAATCCGCGCCGGGGCAGCCTGCGGTGCAGGGGCGTCTGCCCGCCCTCGAACCCACGATGCACCTTGCCGCGCGCACGCTGGCCTTTCTGGCCGCGCCCCGCGGTCTTGCCCAGGTTGCTGCCCGGGCCGCGCCCCTTGCGTTTGGCCTTGTGGGTGGACCCCGGCGGTTTTTCCAGCTTGTGCAACATCGCTTCTTTTCGCCTCTTAGTCTTCGGATGGCGGCTGGGGAGGATCGGCCAGCACCAGGTGCTTCACCTTGAAGATCATGCCCCGCACCATGGGGGTGTCCTCCAGTTCGCGTTCATGGTTGATCCTGCGCAGCCCCAGCCCGTTCAGGCATTCCTTCTGCTTGCGCACCGCCCCGATGGCGGATTTGATCTGTTTCACCTTTACCGTGCGGGCCATGGGTCACCTCACGCGGGAATGGGGTTGCGCAGCCGCTCCACGGGCACGCCGCGGCGGTCTGCGATTTCTTCGTAACTGCGCAACTCGTAAAGCGCGTTCAGGGTCGCCTTGATCAGGTTGTGCGGATTCTGGGAGCCCAGGCTCTTCACGCTGATGTCGTGAATGCCGCAGGCTTCCATGATGGCGCGCACGGTGCCCGAGGCGATGATGCCGCTGCCGGGGGGGCAGGGCTTCATCACGATGCGCGAGGCGCCGAAATGGGCGTCGGCCCGGTGGGCGATGGTGCGCCCCTCGATGGCCACCGGCTTCATGGCCTTGCCGGCCTTCTCGATGCCCTTGCGGATGGCCTCGGTCACTTCATTGGCCTTGCCCAGGCCGTAGCCCACCCGGCTTCTGCCGTCGCCCACCACCACCAGGGCGCTGAAGCTGAAGCGGCGGCCGCCCTTGACCACCTTGGCCACGCGGGTGACCTTGATTACTTTCTCGATCAACTCGGGTTTTGCTGCCGTACGTTCAGTCAATGCATGCCTCGCATCGTTGGTTGCCGCGCCTGGTATCCAGACGTGGTTCTAAAACTGAATGCCGCCTTCCCGCGCGCCTTCGGCCAGGGCCTTGACGCGGCCCTGAAAGCGGTTTCCGCCGCGGTCGAACACCGCCTTGTCCACGCCCAGCTTGGCCAGGCGCTGGGCGAGTTCCTTGCCCACCAGGGCCGCGGACTCCCGGTTGCCCGGATAGGATTTCAGCTTCTTCCTGAATTCCTTCTCGTGGGTGGAGGCGGAGGTCAGGGTCCTGCCGCCCTCATCGTCGATGGCCTGCACGTAAATGTGCCGGGCGGAGCGAAAAACGCTCAGCCGCGGGCGCTCCGCCACACCACTGACCTTCTTGCGGATTTTGAACTGGCGCCTTTTGCGCCGGGTCATGCGGTCTACTCGTCTTGCCATCTCTGTTCCGCCTGACTCTATTGTTTCTTGCCGGCCTTGCCCGCCTTGCGGCGCACCCGCTCGTTCTCGTACAGGATGCCCTTGCCCTGATAGGGCTCCGGCGGCCGGAACGCCCGGATTTTCGCCGCCACCTGCCCCAGCAGCACGTTGTCGTGGCAGGACAGGATGATCTGGTTGTTGCCTTCCATCACCACCGAGACCGCCTCGGGCAGCGTGACGTTGACCGGTCTGGAAAAGCCCAGCAGCAGTTCCAGGTTTTTGCCCTCCACCGAAGCCCGGTAGCCCACGCCCACCAGCATCAGCTTCTTGGTAAAGCCCTCGGCCACGCCGGTGACCATGTTCTGGAGCACGGACTGGACGGTGCCCATCATGCGCCGGGCGGTGGAGTCGTTGACGTAGTCCGCCTGCACCCGGATTTCCCCGCCGTCAATTTCCAGATCCACGGGCTGGGGCACCTCGAATCTGTGCTCTCCCTTGGGGCCCTTCAGGTGGACGCGGCGCTCCTGATAATCCACGTTCACGCCCTGCGGGATCGTGATCGGTCTTTTGCCTATTCTGGACATCCTGCCTCTCTACAGCGTTCTTTCTGGCGGCGCCGGGTTTGCCTCATCCCGGCCCCCAAGCCCTGCCCGTACTCCGTCACCATACGTGACAGAGCACCTCGCCGCCCACCTTTTGCTGGCGGCATTCGTAGTCGGTCATCACACCCTTGGAGGTGGAGACAATGGCGATTCCCTGCCCTGCCAGCACCGGAGTGAGCTTCTTGTAGCCTGACTGCCTGCGCAGGCCCGGGCGGCTGATGCGTTTGATGCCGCGCAGCACGCTTTCTCCCTCGGCGTCGTACTTGAGGTTGACCGTGATCCGGGGCTTCCCCTGCTCCGAGTCGAAGGTCAGCCAGTCCTCGATAAACCCTTCCTGCTTGAGCACCTTGGCCACCTCCACCTTCAGCTTGGAGGCGGGAGATTCCACGGTTGCATGCTTGCGCATGTTGGCGTTGCGGATGTGGGTCAAAAAATCGGCTACGGGGTCCGTCATCGACATACGGCTATTCCTCTCAGGAACAAAGGGCCTACCAACTCGCCTTGGTCACGCCGGGCAGATCACCGCGCAGGGCCCGCAGGCGGAAGCAAATTCTGCACATGGCGAACTTGCGGAGGTAACTGCGCGGACGCCCGCAAAAGTGACAGCGGTTGTAGGCGCGCACCTTGAACTTCGCGGGGCGCTTCGCCTGGGCGATCTTGGATTTCTTGGCCATATAACCTCGTTGCGCGCCTGCCTTTGCGCGGGCTAGTTCTTGCGAAAGGGCAGACCCAGAATTTCCAGCATGCGCAGGGCCTCCTCGTCCGTCCTGGCGGAGGTCTGCAGGGTAATGTTCATGCCGCGGATCTTGTCAATATCGTCGTAGCTGATCTCAGGAAAGATGATCTGCTCCTGCACGCCCATGGTGTAGTTGCCATGGCCGTCGAAGGAGCGGCGCGACATCCCCCGGAAATCCCGCACGCGGGGCAGGGCGATGTTGATCAGGCGCTCCAGAAAATGCCACATCCGCTGCTGGCGCAAGGTGGCCATCACGCCGATTTGCATGCCGTCGCGCAGCTTGAAGGCGGCGATGGATTTTTTGGCGCGGGTAATCACGGGCTTTTGCCCCACCACCTTGGTCAGATCGGCCACCGCGTTTTCCAGCACCTTGGGATTGAGCACCGCCTCGCCCAGCCCGATATTGACCGAAATCTTGACCAGCACAGGGGCCTGCATGACGCTCGCGTAGCTGAACTCCTTCATCAGTTGCGGCACCACCTCGGCCTTGTATTTTTCCTGCAGTTTGGAAGGTTCCATATCTTTATCTTTTCTTTATCTTTCTATAATTTCAACTTTGCGTCCGGCTCGCGCCGCGGGCCGGCCCGACCGTCCCTAACGCTGCCGGGGGCTCACTTTTTTTTCTTGTTGTACTTGCATTCGGCTGGATTTTCGCACAGCTTGCGCACCCCGCGGCTGCAGCTGTCGCAGTAGGTGAGCACGTTGGAAATGTGCACCGGCCCCTCCTGGGGGATGATGCCTCCCTGCTCGTCCTGCCTGCGGGCCTTGGTGTGGCGCTGCTGCATATTGACGTCCTTGATGAACACCATGTGCCGCCTCAGGTCCACCCGCAGCACCTGGCCGTTCTGGCCACGGGCCTTGCCGGACATGACCTGCACCTGGTCGCCCTTCTTGATTTTGGCCTTGCGCAACGGCGCAATGGAGGCTCGTCTCATCGTCAATTATCCAAGCCTGTTCCCTAGAGCACTTCGGGCGCCAGGGAGATGATCTTAATGAACTGCCGCGCCCGCAACTCCCGGGCCACGGGCCCGAAGATGCGCGTGCCCAGCGGCTCTTTTTTGAGGTCCACCAGCACCGCGGCATTTTCGTCGAACTTGATGTGGGAGCCGTCGGCCCGCCCGATTTCCTTGGCCGTGCGCACCACCACCGCCCGCACCACCTCGCCGGTGCGGATGCGGCTGTTGGGCGCGGCCTCCTTCACCGAGGCCACGATCACGTCGCCGATGGAGGCATAGCGGCGCTTGGTTCCGCCCAGCACCTTGATGCACATCAACTCCTTGGCGCCGGTGTTGTCCGCAACCCGCAATCTGGTCTGCATCTGAATCATGATCTGTTCTCAAAATCGCTTTTGTCCGGCGCGGCCTTCATGCCTCTACGCACCCTGCCGGAATAAACCGCTTCAGGCTTCCTGCTTTTTCAGCACTTCCACCAGGCGCCAGCGCTTGCGGCGGCTGATGGGGCGGCATTCCATGATGCGCACCACGTCGCCCACCTTGCCCGTGTTGTCCTGGTCGTGGGCCATGTATTTCTTGGCGCGCCGGATCACCTTCTTGTACAGCGGGTGGCGCATGGTGCGGTCCACCTGCACCACGATGGACTGGTCCATCTTGTCGCTCACCACCACCCCCTGCCGGGTTTTGCGCAGCTTGCGCGCGCTGCTTTGCTCATTATTCGCTTGCGGCATTTTCCTCGCTTCCGGCATTCTGCCCGGCTTGCTCCTTCTTCTTGATGAGCAGCTTCTCGTTGAGAATGGTCTTGGCCCGGGCGATGTCGTGGCGCAAGCTGGGCAAAAGATTGGTGTTTTGCAGCTGGCCGACGGCCTTGTTGCAACGGGCGCGAAAATACTCCTCTTCCCAGCCGGTCAGCCGGCTGGCCAGCTCCTCATCGGCCAGGGAGCGCATTTCGTGGGCCTTCATCGCCTTATGCCCCCCGCTTCACGATTGTGGTCCGGATGGGCAGCTTGTAGGCGGCCAACTGCAGCGCCCGGACAGCGACCTCTTCGGCCACGCCGTCCATTTCGAACAGGATGCGGCCCGGCTTCACCACGGCCACCCATTGGTCCACCGCCCCCTTGCCCCCGCCCATGCGCACCTCCGCGGGCCGGCGGGTGAGGGGCTTGTGTGGAAAGATGTTGATCCAGATCTTGCCCCGGCGCTTGATCTCGCGGGTCAGGGTGCGCCGGCTGGACTCGATCTGGCGGGCGGTCACATAGCCCCGGCCCACCGCCTGCAGGCCGATGGCCCCGAAGTTGAGCTTGTTGGCGCGATTGGAGGGGCCTCCCATCCGGCCCTTCATCATCTTACGGAATTTGGTCCTGCCGGGCATCAACATGACTTACCGCTCCCTGCCGCCTGGACCGCGCCGCCGCACCAGACGCGGTTGATTGTAGTCTTCGCCCTTGTAGATCCACACTTTCACGCCGATGATCCCGTAGGTGGTGAGGGCTTCGGCCGTGCCGTAGTCAATGTCCGCGCGCAGGGTGTGCAGGGGCACGCGCCCCTCCCGCACCCATTCCCTGCGCGACATTTCCGCGCCGTTGAGGCGGCCCGCGACCATGATCTTGCAGCCCTGGATGTTCAGGCGCATGGCCGATGCCAGGGAGCGCTTGATGGCCCTGCGGAAGGCGATGCGCCGCTCGAGCTGGGTGGCGATGTTTTCCGCCAGCAGTTGCGCGTCGATCTCCGGCCGCTTGACCTCCTTGATGTTGACGGTCACGTCGCGGCTGGTCATGCGCGCCAGGTCGTCCTTGAGGGCGTCGGCGGCCTCCCCTTTGCGCCCGATGATGATGCCGGGGCGGGAGGAGTGGATGGTCACCTTCACCTTCTGGGCGGCGCGCTCCACCTCCACCTGGGAGATTCCCGCATGCTTCATGTGCTTCCTGATGTAGGCTTGAAGCTTCAGGTCCTCTTCCAGCAGGATTGGGTACTCGCGCTTGTCCGCGTACCACTTGCCGTTCCACGTTTTGGTGATGCCCAACCGCATTCCGATCGGGTTTACCTTTTGTCCCACGTGTGAGCTCCTGACCGGATGATCCGGTATCTAGTTTAACTATATAGTGCCGCCGCGGCCTCAGCCGACGACGAGGGTAATTTGACTGCTGCGCTTGCGGACGGGCGTGGCCCGTCCCATGGCCCGCGGGCGGAAGCGTTTCTGGGTGCGCCCCGAATTGACGAATGCCGTCTTGACCTGCAACGCGTCCACGTCCACCGCGCCTTCGCTGCGCTGTTCCGCATTGGCGATGGCGGATTTGAGCAGGGTTTTCACCACGGGGCAGGCTTTCTTGTTGGTGTTGTCCAGGATGCCCAGGGCCTTCTGCACGTTCTTGCCCCGGATCAGGTCCACCACCAGCCTCACCTTGCGCGGGGAGATGCGCACGTTGTTTGCGCTGGCCCGGTAGGTGTTTTCCGCCGCCTCTTCCAGCACCTGCGTGGCGGCCTGGTCCGTGGCCTTGTCCGCGGCTTTTTTTCCGCTCTTTTCCGCCGTTTCTTCCGTTTCTTCCGCGGCTTTTTTATCTTTGGCCATGTCTTGCTTCAGCGCTTTCGTTTACTACCACTTGGTTATTGGAAACCGCCGATGGACGCGGATAAACACAGATGAGAATAAAATCAATTGCCTATATCGGCGTTTATCCGTGTTCATCTGCGGTTGCATTTTTATAAGCGTTTGTAATTATTGATAATAAATTATAACTAACCGAGTAGTATTACGCGCCCCTTAGCGGGTCACGGTGCGTTTGTCCGACTTGGAGGTATGGCCGCGATAGGTGCGCGTGGGCGCGAATTCGCCCAGCTTGTGTCCGACCATGTTCTCCGTGACGAATATGGGCACGAATTTGTTGCCGTTGTGCACCGCCAGGTTGACCCCCACGAATTCCGGCAGGATCACCGAGCGCCGGGACCAGGTGCGGATGATGCGCCGGTCGTCGGTCTCCTTGGCCCGGTTCACCTTGATCAGCAGATGCCCGTCCACGAAGGGGCCCTTTTTCAATGATCTCGGCACGCTTTGCTCCTGACCTCTTGGTTATCAATCGACGCCGCAATCGGCGCCGCAACCGCTGTGGCCCGTCTCGTTTACTTGCGGCGGCGGATGCGCATTTTGTCGGTGCGCTTGTTGTTCCGGGTGCGGTAGCCCTTGGTGGGGACGCCCCAGGGCGACACCGGATGCCTGCCTCCGGAGGTTTTGCCCTCGCCGCCCCCGTGGGGGTGGTCAACGGGGTTCATGGCCACCCCGCGCACGGTGGGCCGGATGCCCAGCCAGCGCGTGCGGCCCGCCTTGCCCAGGTGAATGTTCTGATGATCCGCGTTGCCCACCACCCCGATGGTGGCCAGGCATTCCTGGCGCACCCGGCGCATCTCGCCGGAGCGGAGCCGCAGGGAGGCGTAATCGCCCTCCTTGCCCGTCAACTGCACCGATGAGCCCGCCGCGCGGGCCAGTTGCGCGCCCTTGCCCGCCTTCAACTCCACGCAGTGCACCATGGTGCCCGAGGGGATGTTTTTCAGGGGCAGGGCGTTGCCGGGCTTAATCTCCGCTTCGGGGCTGGAAACCACCACCTCGCCCACCTTGATGCCCTCCGGCGAGATGATGTAGCGCTTCTCGCCGTCCGCGTAAACCACCAGCGAAATCCTGGCCGAGCGGTTGGGATCGTACTCCACGGTGGCGATGCGCCCCGGCACGCCGAACTTGTTGCGCCGGAAATCTATCAGGCGGTAACGCCGCTTGTGGCCGCCCCCGCGGTGGCGCACGGTGATGCGGCCGCGGTTGTTGCGGCCCCCGGTCTTCTTCAGGGGCGCCAGCAGCGAGCGCTCGGGCTTGCTGGTGGTGAGCTCCTCGAAGGTGGACACGCTCATGCCGCGCCGGCCCGGGGAGGTTGGGTTGTAGCGTCTTACCGCCATGGTTATGCTCTTGCGCCCGCCTTTAAGCGCCTTCGAAGTATTCGATGCGGTCGCCCTCCTTGAGGGTGACGATGGCTTTCTTCCAGTCTGGCCTGTAGCCCGTGTGGCGTCCCATCCGCTTTTCCTTGCCGTGCATCTTGATGGTGTTCACGCGCAGCACGGTCACCTTGAAAATGTCCTCGACGGTCCTCTTGATTTCGATCTTGTTGGCGCCCAGGTCCACCATGAAGGTCACCTGGTTGGCCAGCTCCTTCTGGTTCCAGGTCTTCTCGGTCAGGTGGGGGCGCCGCAACAGCCTGAAGTTCATCGGGTCAGCCTCTCCTCAATGACCGCCATGGCCTGCCGGGTCATCAGCACCTTCTCGTGGCGCAGCAGGTTGTAGACGTTGCACTGGGTGTGGTGAATCACCTCCACCGTGGGCAGGTTGCGCGAGGCCAGCTGCAGGTTGCGGTCAATCTCGTCGGTCACGATCAGGGCCCTGGGGGCTTCCAGCTTTGCCAGCATTTCAGCCAGGGCTTTGGTCTTGTGACTCTCCAGGGCGAAAGCTTCCACCAGGATCAGCTGCCCGCGGCGGATTTTTTCCGCCAGGGCCGAACGCAGGGCGGCCTTGCGCACCTTCTTGTTGAGCTTGAAGGAATGATCCCGGGGATGCGGCCCGTGGGCCACGCCGCCCCCGCGCCGGATGGGGGACTTGCGGTCGCCGGGCCGGGCAAAGCCGGTGCCCTTCTGGCGGTAGAGTTTGCGGCGGCTGCCGACGACCATGGAGCGGGTCTTGCTGGCATGGTTGCCCCGGCGCATCCTGGCCTGCTGGTAAACCACGGCGTCCTTGATGAGGAACGGATTGAACGCCGCCTCGGCCACCTGATCGGCCACCTCCAGGGGTTTTCCCTTGGAGGCGTCCAGCTTGACTACCTCGAGTTTTGCCATTGCGCTGTCTGCCCGCCTATGCGCCGTTAGTCCTGCTGTTTCATGGAAATGTCCACCCCCGCGGAGATGTCCAGCTTCATCAGGGCATCCATGGTCTGCGGGTTGGGGTCAATGATGTACATCAGCCGCTTGTGGGCCCGCGTTTCGAACTGCTCCCGCGATTTCTTGTCCACGTGGGGCGAGCGCAACACGGTGATTATGGTCTTCCGGGTGGGCAGGGGGATGGGCCCCTTGATTTCCGCCCCCGTGCGCTTGACGGCGTTGACGATCTCCCTGACCGTCTGGTCAAGGAGATTGTAGTCGTACGCCTTGAATCGCACCTTGATTTTCTGACTCATGGGGACGTCCCTTGCCGATGCTCTACTGGATGACGGTGGAGATCACGCCCGAGCCCACCGTGCGCCCGCCCTCCCGGATGGCGAAGCGGAGCTCCGGCTCCATGGCGATGGGGGTGATCAATTCCACCACAATTTCCACGTTGTCGCCGGGCATCACCATTTCCGTGCCCTCGGGCAGTTGCACCACGCCGGTCACGTCGGTGGTGCGGAAATAGAACTGCGGCCGGTAATTGTTGAAAAACGGGGTGTGGCGCCCGCCCTCGTCCTTGCTCAGCACATAGATCTGGCCCTTGAAGCCGGTGTGCGGGGTGATCGAGCCGGGCTTGGCCACCACCTGGCCGCGCTCGATTTCCTCGCGCTTCACGCCGCGCAGCAGCAGGCCCACGTTGTCCCCCGCCCGCCCTTCGTCCAGGATTTTGCGGAACATTTCCACGCCGGTAACCACGGTGGAGGCGGTCTCTTTGATGCCGACGATTTCCACCGTCTCCCCGGTCTTGATGATGCCCCGCTCCACCCGGCCCGTGGCCACCGTGCCCCGGCCCGAGATGGAGAACACGTCCTCGACGGGCATCAGGAAGGGCTGGTCAATCGCCCGCGTGGGCTCGGGAATGTAGGAATCCACCGCCTCCATCAACTCGAAGATGGCCTTGAACTCCTCCACCGCCACGTCGGTGGATTCCGACTCGAGCGCCTTGAGCGCCGAGCCGCGCACGATGGGAATGTCGTCACCCGGAAATTCGTAGTAGGAGAGCAACTCGCGGACTTCCAGCTCCACCAGTTCCAGCAACTCCTCGTCGTCCACCATGTCCACCTTGTTCATGAACACGACCAGGGAAGGCACCCCCACCTGGCGGGCCAGCAGGATGTGCTCCCGCGTCTGGGGCATGGGGCCGTCGGCGGCGGACACCACCAGGATGGCGCCGTCCATCTGGGCCGCGCCGGTGATCATGTTCTTCACGTAGTCCGCGTGGCCCGGACAATCCACATGGGCGTAATGGCGGTTTTCGGTCTGGTATTCCACGTGGGCGGTGGCGATGGTGATGCCCCGCGCCTTTTCTTCCGGCGCCTTGTCAATCTGGTCGAAAGACGTGAATTCCGCCAGATTCTTGAGCGCCAGCGTCTTGGTGATCGCCGCGGTGAGCGTGGTTTTCCCATGGTCTACATGGCCGATGGTGCCGACGTTGACGTGGGGTTTCGACCGGTCGAATTTTTCCTTGGCCATTTTATGTGTCTCCTCCGATCCTTTTATTCATTGCGGAATTGATGACTCGTGATTGTTTACAGAAAGCTTATCCTGCCTTTTTGGTGACCAGCGTTTCGGAAACCGGCGCCGGCACCTTGTCATAATGGGAGAATTGCATCGTGAAGGTAGCCCTGCCCTGAGTGGCCGACCGCAGATCGGTGGCATATCCGAACATTTCCGCCAACGGCACCTCGGAATTGATGACCTGTGCCCCGGAGCGCTCCTCCATTCCTTTAATACGGCCCCGCCTGGAATTCAAATCCCCCATCACCTCCCCCATGTATTCCGAGGGCACCACCACTTCCACCTTCATCATCGGCTCCAGCAGAACGGGCCTGGCCTTGGTCACGGCGTCCTTGATGGCCATGGACGCGCAAATCTTGAAGGCCATTTCCGAGGAATCCACCTCGTGAAAAGAGCCGTCGATCAGCACCACCTTCACGTCAATCACGGGAAAACCGGCCAGCACGCCCGAGCCGAGCGCCTCGGCCACCCCTTTTTCCACCGCCGGGATGTATTCCCTGGGAATGCTGCCGCCCACCACCTTGGACTCGAACTCGGTGCCCGAGCCTGGCGGCAAGGGTTCCAACTGCATTTCCGTGTGGGCGTATTGCCCCCGCCCGCCGGTCTGCTTGACGTACTTGGTGACGACTTCGGTGGGGCGTGAGATGGTCTCCCGGTAGGCCACCTGGGGCTTGCCGATGTTGCTCTCCACCTTGAACTCCCGCCGCAGGCGCTCCACGATCACCTCCAGGTGCAACTCGCCCATGCCGGAGATGATGGTCTGGTTGGATTCATCGTCCGTGCGCACCCGGAAGGAGGGGTCCTCCTGCATTAGCTTTTGCAGGGCCAGCCCCATCTTGTCGTAGTCGGCTTTGGTCTTGGGTTCCAGGGCGATGTCAATCACCGGATCGGGGAATTCGATTTTTTCGAGGATGATGGGGTGGCTGGGGTCGCAGAGGGTGTCGCCGGTATTGGAGTTGGACAGGCCGATGGCCGCGGCAATTTCGCCGGCGTATACCTCCTGGATTTCCTCGCGCTTGTTGGCATGGAGCCGTACGATGCGCCCCACCCGCTCGCGCTTGTTCTTCAGCGGGTTGAGGATGGTCATGCCCTGGGCCACTTTCCCCGAGTAGACCCGGAGGAAAGTCAACTGGCCCACGTAGGGATCCGTCATCACCTTGAAGGCCAGCGCGGAAAAGGGCTCATCGTCCCCGGTCTTGCGGGTGTCGGGCTCGTTCGAATTCACCTTGTGGCCTTTCACCGGCGGCACCTCCAGGGGCGAGGGCAGGTAGCGCACCACCGCGTCCAGCAACTGTTGCACGCCCTTGTTCTTGAAGGCCGCGCCGCACAGCACCGGGCAGAATCTGCCCGCTACAGAGCCGGCATGGATCGAGGCGTCAATCTCCTCCGGGCTGGGCTCCCCGCCTTCCAGGATTTTCTCGGTGATGGCGTCGTCGAATTCCGAAATGACATCCAGCATTTCCTCGCGCATGGCCGCGCAGTGCTCCTGCATCTCGGCGGGTACGTCCCCCACCTCGAATTCCGCGCCCAGGGTCCCGTCCTTGAAGTAGACCGCCTGCATGCGCACCAAATCCACCATGCCCTGAAATTTGTCCTCCGCCCCAATGGGCGCCTGCAGCACCACCACCTTGGCGTTGAGCTGGTCGCGCAAGGTTTGCACTGAATGGCTGAAGTCCGCGCCCACCCGGTCCATCTTGTTGATGAAGCACAGCCGCGGCACGCCGTACTTGTCCGCCTGCCGCCACACGGTCTCCGACTGGGGCTCCACGCCGTTCACCGCGTCGAACACGGCGATGGCGCCGTCCAGCACGCGCAGGGAGCGTTCCACCTCGATGGTGAAATCCACATGGCCGGGGGTGTCAATGATGTTGATGTAGTATTCCGCGCCGCCGACCCGCCACTGACAGAAGGTGGCCGCCGAAGTGATGGTGATCCCGCGCTCCTGCTCCTGCTCCATCCAGTCCATGATGGCCGCGCCGTCATGGACTTCGCCCATCTTGTGGCTGCGCCCGGTGTAGTACAGGATGCGCTCGGTCGTGGTCGTCTTGCCCGCATCAATGTGGGCCATGATCCCGATGTTGCGGGTTTGGCTTAAGGGGAATTTCCTAGGCACTGCGGTTTGCTAAGCTCCTCGATCGAATAGCCGTCGTCTTACCAGCGAAAATGCGCGAAGGCCCTGTTGGCGTCGGCCATGCGGTGCACATCTTCCTTTTTCCTAACCGCCCCACCCTTGTTCTGAAAGGCTTCCTGCAACTCGGCCGCCAGCTTGCCTTCCATGGTCCTGCCACCGCGCGCGGCGGCGTTCTGGATGATCCAGCGGATGGCCAGCGCCTGTCTGCGCTCCGGCCGCACCTCCACGGGCACCTGATAGGTGGAGCCGCCCACCCGGCGGGATTTGACTTCCAGGGTGGGTTTGACGTGGTCCACGGCGAGCTTGACCACTTCCAGGGCGGGCAATTCCGACTCCCTTTGCGCGATCTGGTTCATGGCCCCGTACAGCACCTTGCGGGCCACGCTCTTTTTGCCGTCCGACATCAGCACGTTGATGAACTTGGCGATCAGCACGTCGTTGTGCAGGGGATCGGCGATGATCTTTCTCGGCTCGGCGGCGCGTCTTCTGGACATGAATCCCTTGTCTCAGGTGGTGCGGGCGGGGCTACCCGCCGCGCTTGGTGCCGTACTTGGAGCGGCTCTGTTTCCGGTTGTCCGTGGGCGCCGTATCCAGCACGCCCCGCACGATGTGATAGCGCACCCCCGGCAGGTCCTTGACCCGCCCGCCGCGAATCAGCACCACGGAGTGCTCCTGCAAATTGTGGCCGATGCCGGGAATGTAGCTGTTGACCTCGATGCCGTTGGTCAGCCGCACCCGCGCCACCTTGCGCAGGGCCGAATTGGGCTTCTTGGGCGTGGTGGTGTAGACCCGCACGCAGACTCCCCGCTTCTGCGGACAGGCTTGCAGGGCGGGGGTCTTCATCTTGGTCAGCTTCCGCTTGCGCCCTTTTCGCACCAGTTGGTTCAACGTCGGCATCGGAGATTCCCTGTGATCGTTCCTTGTATCCTACTTGTATTCAAACTACCCCGTATCCAAACTTTCCCGTACCCGCTCCGTCTCCCGCGATTCGTACAGCACCCCATCCTGCAAGCCGACCGCCATGACAACCATGGCTGGGTTGTGCTTGACTGAGGTCTCGACGCATCCGTACTGCCGGGGATTCGCCCCTGCAACAGCGCCTGATCTGCCGATGGTTCCGATGCCGCCGGAGCGGCTAACAGCAACGCCTTAGCTAGACCTGCGGGGTTCCGCGGACCGCGACCTTTAGAACCCTTCAACATACGCAGTTGATATAAGTTGCGCAACACATTTTTCGGCTTTCCACACAATGGCCGTTTCCGGACATTATAATACATTTTTGGACAGGCTGCGGCACGGTCCACCCATGGCCTGGGCATTGATTTTCGCCGCCGCTTCGCCGTGGATCCGCCTGACCTGGGGTGAGTGGGTAATCTATCCGGGCCATTGGCTGCTGTCCATCGCCTTGTGGCACGCCCTGCTGCGTACCGGACGGCCCCGGCGCTCCCGCAGGCACCTGCCGCTCAAGCCGGCGCTGGCGCTGGGGGTTTATCTGTGCCTGATGGCGGGGCTGCGGGGCCAGTGGGAGTTGCTGGCTTTCACGGCGGGGGCGCTGGCGCTCAACTACGGCTGGGGCCTGGCCGCCTTCCGGCTGGGCACGGCGGACGGCGGCACGGGCTCCATCCCGGAGGGCATGTCCCTGTTGTTGGGAGCGGTGCTGCTGATGGGCCTGGCAGGCTGGGGCGCCACCTTCTTCTGGCCGCCCCTGTGCCACGTGCTGAACTGCCCGTTCGAGTCCCGCACGCCCTACGTGTTCCTGGGGGCCTGGGCCGGTCACGGCCAGTATTGGCTCTACGTGCTGCTGAATCTGCCGCTGGCCTGCACCCTGCTGCTGCTGCTCTACGGCGACCCCCGCCACGGGCGGAATCTGACCGTGCTGGCGACGCTGATCGGGGGCGCGGTGATGGCCCTGCTGGCCGGGGCCAGGCTGTGGACGATGTTGCTGATGGCCGTGGCCATTGCGGGGGTGATGTGGCGCCTGGCCCCCCTGGCCCGTCCGGGGGACAAGCGGCTGGTGCAGGCCGCGGCGTTGCTGGCCGTGGTGGAGATGCTCGTCGTCTATGGGCTGTTTCCCGGCTATTTGAGCATGGCCGCGCGGGGGACGGGGGGCGGCGGGCTGCTGAAGATCGAGTATGCCTACCCGCCCCGGGCGGCCCTTTCCTCGGTGCAGGACACCCTGCTGCGCCTGCAACTCACCAATGAGGGCGTGATCACCCTGGCGGGCGATCCCGGGCGGCCCTTGTGGCTGGCGCCCCGGCTGCTCGTCACGCCCGGCCGGGGGGAGACCCGGGCCTTCGACGTCGGCCGCGCGCCGGTTCCCGGCCCCCTGCCGCCGGGGAAATGGGTGGAATTGGAACTGCCCGTGCGTCTGCCCCATTGGGCCAGGGAGGGATATCTCGCCTGGCGGTTGGAAGATGGAGAACGGCGGGGGGTGCGGCTGACCCGGGACTCGGAACTGGGCTTCCGGTTTGTAAATGAGGATTACCGAAATTTCAGCCGGGAAGAGGGAAACTATCTGTCCGCCCTGGGGCAGCGGGCGCGGGAGGCGGGTGCCGGCACCTTCGTCCCCGAGGCCAGCCGGCGCGACCCGGACACGGCCGCGAACCTGGCCGGGCGGGCGCTGGATTCCCTGTTCTTCTCCCCTCTTTGGGGCCTGGCTCCCGTCCATGGGGAGAAGCGCTACCCGTTTTCGGCGCCCGGCCCGTTCTGGGCGCAGTTGTTTCAGGAATACGGTATTTTTGGGGTGATTCCGGCGCTGCTGTTCGGGATCGCCGTGGTGCGGCGCTCGCAACGGATTGGGAGCCAAAGCCTGCGCTTTGCGGACCGCATATTGTGGAGGCTGGTGCCCCTGATGGGGGTGCTGGTGATGCTGACCGGCATATTTTCGCCGGTTCTGGGCAGTTTTCATGCGATTTGGGGCCTGTTTTTGCTTTCCGGATATGTGGAGGGAAAATATTGGCATTTGTTTGCCCAGCGTCCGGAGTTGAGCAAGGCCCGGACGCCCCGGAAATGGTTCGGGTTGTTCGGACGCCGCACCCGGAAATTTCCGGCAATCAAGAAGCGAGGCAGACTGAGATGGGCAGGCTGAACGATTTTCTGACTTACCGGGTGGAGTCCCTGGGCGGCTCCACCCTGCAATCCCTGCAGGGCGTGGGCCAGTGCGGCATGCAGTTCTGCGAGGCGATAATACAGGCCTTCAAGCCTCCGTTTCGGCTGAACCTGCTGGCCAAGCAGATGGAGTTCATCGGCAACAAATCCCTGGGCGTGGTGCTGCTGACGGGGATGTTCACCGGGATGGTGATGACCTTTCAATCCTACCGTTCCCTGAAGGCCTTCAGCTCCGAATCCATCGTGGGCGGTCTGGTGGCCGTGGCCATGGTGCGCGAATTGGGCCCGGTGCTTTCCGCTCTGATGGTCAACGCCCGCGCCGGCTCCGCGGTGGCCGCGGAAATCGGCACCATGCGGGTCACCGAGCAGATTGACGCCCTGTTTGCGCTGGGCATCAACACCGTCCAATACCTGTTCACGCCGCGGGTGTTGGCGGGATTCGTGATGTTGCCGTTCCTGACCGCCATCTCCGACATCACCGGCATCTTCGGAGGCTATCTGGTGGGGGTGGTGCTGCTGGGGGTGGACCCCGGCATCTATTTCGCCAAGGTGGTGGATTTCGTCACCCTTTCCGACATCGTCCAGGGCACGGTCAAGGCGGCGGTGTTCGGAACGCTCCTTACCCACATTGGCACCTACAAGGGTTACAACACCTCCGGCGGCGCCGAAGGCGTGGGCACTGCCACCACGGAAGCGGTGGTGATGTCCGCGGTGCTGATATTGTTCAGCGATTATCTAATCACTGTGTTCTGGGAGTTGTGAGCACGCCCGGGCAGGAAGCTAGGGACGCATGAGAAGTATAAGCACGGAATTGAAGGTAGGGCTGCTGATGCTCGGTGGCACCCTGGTGATCGTCTACAGCTCGGTGCTCGTCACCGGCTGGAAGCCGGGGCTGGCAGACACCTACACCGTGTACGCCAAATTCGGCTCCGTGGCCGGGCTGCTGGCCGGCTCTCCGGTGCAGGTGGCCGGCATCAAGATCGGCGAGGTGGACACCATCGAGCTGGAGGGAGGGCAGGCCAAGGTCGGGATGGGCATTTTCAAACGCTACACCCTGCGCGCCGACAGCCGGGCCTCCATCAAGTCCCTGGGCATCCTGGGGGACAAGTACGTGGAACTGACCCTGGGCTCGCCGGGCCAGCCGCAGTTGCAAGACGGGGACGCGATCGTGTTCATCCTGCCGGGCGGCGACCTGGACAGCCTGGTGGACACCACCAGCCAAATCCTGGCCGACGTGCGGGAAGTGACCTTCGCCCTGCGCGAAACCATTGGCGGCGAGAAGGGGCGGGCGCGCCTGGACGGCATCATGGAGAACGTTTCCCGTGCCACCTCGGACATTACGCGCATCACGGCCTCCATTGACGAGCGCATTGAAGACATCCTGGCCAGCCTGAGCGGCTTCACCAGCAATCTGGACAAGATCACCGGGGAAAACAGGGAAGGCCTGAAGGACACCATCGCCAATCTGGCCGTCTTCTCCAAGGACCTTGCCGGCATCACCCGCAAGAACCGGGAGTCCCTGGATGCCATTATCGCCAACCTGGACACCTTCACCAGGGCCCTGGCCAAGGACGGCCCGGAGATCGCCGGGAACCTGCGCGAAATCCTGGCGGAAAACAAGCAGGCCCTGAAATCCACCATCACCAACCTGGACCGCTCCATGTCCAAGCTGGACAAGACCATGGCCAACGTGGAGTCCATCTCCACCAAGCTGGATGAAGGGGAAGGCACCCTGGGCAAGCTGATCAACGACGAAACCACCATCAACGAGCTCAACGAGGCCCTGGAAGGGCTGAACGGCTTCCTGACCGAACTGGACCGCCTCAAGCTGGACATCGGCGGGCACACCGAGTTCCTGGTCAGCCAGGACGAGTACAAATCCTACTTCAGCATCTACCTGCAGCCGTTGAAGGACCGCTACTACCTGCTGCAACTGGTGGACAACCCGCGGGGCGACGTGGACACATCAACTATTCAGACAGACGACGGAATGGGCGGAACCACGTTCCAGGAGCAAACGAGGACCGACGACGACCTGCAATTCACCATCCTCATCAACCAGCGCTACTTCGACACGGTGGTCAAGGGCGGGCTGATCGAGAACACCTTCGGCATCGGCATCGAGCAGATGTTCGGCAGCCGGGATCAGTTCCGGCTGGGGATGGACCTGTACGACCTGAACAACGATTTCGGCCCCCACCTGAAGGTGACCGCCTACTGGCAGTTCTTCTCCACGGCGTTCCTCGTGCTGGG
>CBDUSX010000015.1:0-20772 GCA_965369935.1 uncultured bacterium | reverse complement strand
CCCATGCCCGTTCCTGGAAAACGTCCCGCGAATGGTGATAGATTGTCTGGTTCAGATACGCGCGGCGGCAACACCAACCGGCGCGGGACGCGGAGACGCCGCCGGCGCGGGAGGAGACGGAATGAAGGTCAAGGATGCAGTGGCCCGCATGGGCACCTACGAGCCCCCCCTGGCGGCGCGCGAGGAGGAGGGTGTGTTGATGCTGGATTTCAACGAGTCCACCCTCCCGCCCGCTCCGGAGGTGATCGCCGAGTTGCAACGCTTCCTGGAGGAGGGAAAGCTCCAGCAATATCCGGTGCATCCCGCCCTGTTGGAACGGCTCGCCGCCTACACCGGCGCGGCGCCGGAGCAGATTATCCTCACCAACGGCTCCGACCAGGCCCTGGACATCGTGATCCGCTCCGTGCTGGCTCCCGGGGACGAGATGGTGTTCGCCCGGCCGGGCTTCGCGATGATCTCCCAGTTCGCCGAAGCCCTTGGCGCCCGGGTCGTCTCCCCCACCTACCGGGAGGACATGAGCTTCCCCTGCGAGGAAGTGCTGGCCGCCGTCACGCCGCGCACCCGCCTGATCGCGCTGATCAGCCCCAACAACCCCACCGGCACGCTGATCGCGCCGGAGCAGGTCGCGGCCATCCTGAAGGCTCACCCGGAGGTGCCGGTGCTGCTGGACGAGGCGTATTACGAGTTCACCGGCCAGACCGCGCTGTCCCTGCTGGAGCGCCACGAAAACCTGGCCATCATCCGCACCTTTTCCAAGGCCTTCGCCCTGGCCGGCTTGAGGCTGGGCTACGTGATGTCCAACGCGGCCTACATTCAGGAACTCTACAAGGTGCGCGGGCCCTTCGACGTGAACATCCTGGCCGTGAAGGCCGCGGAGGCCGCCCTGGCCCATCCCGCGGCGTGGCGGGGCTACATCGAGGAGGTGATGACGCGGGCCAAGCCCATGGTGGAGCGCTTCTTCGACGAGCACGGGGTGGCCTACTTCCGGGGCGCGGCCAACTTCATGCTGGTGCGGCCGAACGACCGGGACGCCGCCTGCGAATTCCTGCGCCGCAACAAAATCCTCGTGCGCCCCCAGGGCGCGCCCATCGCGGACACCTTCCGGCTCAGCGTGGGCACGGTGGCGGACATGACGCGCTTCATGGAAACGTACAGCCGCTACCTGGACTCCTCCGGCGCCGAATCCCGGCAGGCGCAATGAGCCGGAGCAAGAAGCGCGGAAAGACGGGGCCGGCGCGGGACAAACCGGGCGCGCCGGAAGCGGAGCCGGCGATCTGGTTCTTCGGCTACGGCTCCCTGATGTGGAACCCGGACTTCGTCTATGCGCGGCGGGAGGCGGCCCTGCTGAAAGGGTACCACCGCGTGTTCACGGGAATGTCCACCAACAACCGGGGCACCCCGGAAGAACCGGGCATGATGATGGGCCTGGTGCCCGGGGGCGAATGCACGGGCGTCGCCTACGGCGTGACGGCGGAGCAACTGCCCGCCGCTCTGGCCAGGGTAGACAAGCGGGAGAGCGAGGGGCGCTCCAACCGGCGCGCAATGCTGCCCGTGCGGCTGCTGAACGTGCCGGGCACGGTGCTGCACAACGCCTGGACTTACCTGCCCAGCGTGACGGGACGCAACTGGGTGGGTGTGCTGCCGCAGGAGGAAATGCTGCCCTACTTCAATTCCAGAGGCGGCAAGGCCGGCACCAGCTACGAGTATCTTTGCCAGACCCTTGCCGAAGTGAAAAAAATGGGAGCCCGCGAACCCGGTCTGGAAACCCTGCGCAAGGCCGTGGAGCAGCACCGGCGGGAGAACGGAAACGCAAAACCCGCTCTCCGCAAGGACGCCGGAAACTGAACCCGCCGCGCCGCCGGGAGCGCCGTCAGGCGCCCGGAACATCGCTATGAGGGAATGCCCGCAGCTCAGGCCGGGCGGGAGCAGCGCTCGATCCAGGCAGCCAGCAGCTCGGAGATTTCCCCCGCCAGCACGCCTTCCACCACCTCGATCCCCGCCCCGCGCAACTCGGCGATGCCGGCGCCCTGCACCAGCGGATGGGGGTCGCGCATCCCCACCACCACCCGGCGGGGCCTTTTTTCCACCAGCAGCCTGGAACAGGGGGGCGTCCGCCCCTGGAAGGTGCAGGGCTCCAGGGTGACGAAGAACTCGCAGTCGCCGATGCGGTGGCCCGCGGCCTCCGCCGCCTCGATGGCCCTCACCTCCGCGTGGGGGCCTCCGGGCGGCTGGGTGGCGCCCCGCGCGACGACGGCCCCGTCCTTCACGACCACGCAGCCCACCGCGGGATTGTCTCCGGTGTCTCCGGCCACCTTCCGGCTTTCGGTGATGGCCTCCTGCATCAAGCGCACGTCATCCACGCCAAACTCCGCGCCACGACCGGCCACGATGCTGCCCAGCCCCGCCGCCGCGCCGTATTGTTCGAAAAGATTATTCGGAAAGAAATTCCACCAGCGGCCCGGCCAGTTTGTCTAAAATAATTTCCGGAATGAGGAAATAGTCGTGGCCGTAATCCTCGTCAATCAACTCGTAGCGCACTGGAATGTTGTTCACCCGCGCCGCCTTGATCACCTCTTCGGCCAGGTAGGGCGGAAACAGGTTGTCGCCCGTGGCCGCGATGAACATGGTTTTCGCCTTGACCGGCTCCAGGGCCTTGACCAGGGAGCCGTATTTCATCGCCAGGTCGAAATGGGTCCACGTCTGCAGCAAGTAAACCATGGAATTGGCGTCGAAGTCCTTGCTGAACGGGTAGGCCACCGTGTGGAGGTAATTTTCCGCCTCGTGGAACATCTGCTGGTGGAAGTAGGCGTCGGTGTAGGGCTCGCGCTCGGATTTGTGGTACTTGCGGAACTTGCGCTCCATCATGACTGGCGAGATGAAGGTGGTGAACCCGACCATTCTGGCGATGGCCATGCCGGCGCTGGGCAGCGGCCCGCCGTGGTAGTCGCCGCTGTTGTAATTGACGTCACGCTGGATGGCGTCTATCTGCACCCGGTTGGTCATGATCATGAACTGGTTGGAATAGCCGCAACTGCCCACCGGGATGATCCGCTCCACGAAGTCGGGATAGAGAATGCCCCACACCAGCGCCTGAAACCCGCCCATGCTGCCCCCGATCACCGCATACAGCTTCTTCACCCCCAGGGCGTCCAGCAGAACGCGCTGGGAGCGCACCATGTCCTCCACGGTGACGAGAGGGAATTGCAGGCCGTAGGGCTTTCCGGTGTCCGGGTTGATGGACGCCGGGCCGCTCGTGCCGCCGCACCCGCCCAGCATGTTGATGCACAGCACGTAGTACTTGTTGGTGTCTATGGGCCTGCCGGGCCCCACCATGGCCGCCCACCAGGGCTCCTTGAAGTTGTCCGGATCGTCCGGATCCGTGGCGTGGGTGTTTTGCGAAAGCGCATGGCAGACCACGATCGCCGGATTGGAGGGATCGCCCCAGTCCTCATAGCCCACTTCCAACACCGGGATGGACTCTTCCTTGCCCATGTGCGGCGTCTCGAACGCAAAGGGCTTCTCGATCACCTTGATCTTGGCCTGAGGATGGATGGTCCAATTCATACTGCCCTGCAGAAAAAAATTTTCGCGGCGGCCGCTGCCCCCGGTCAAAGCGATTGCCTTTCCGGCGGCCATGCATTACCCTGAATTACGGTAGCCTATAGTCCTAACATCTATCAGAATCTGTGAAAACCAGCGTCACAGCCCAACCCCACACATCGCGGCCGTATTCCCTGTTGCCATCCTTATCCATCCCTGAATTCCGCCGCAGCGCCGCCAAGGGATCCTGGGGGCGCCTTGAGCCGACCCTATCAGAATCGGATGAGAATGTAAATCACTTTATGATGATTTAGTGATTTTGAATTTCACTACGGCCGGCTGGAGTTGCCGGAACGGGAGCTAGCATATGGCGAAATACAGCATGGACAAGAAGGAGTTGCGGCATGACACCGTGCGGGAGTCCATGTGGAGCCTGGTGGATCTGGCCACCCGGTATCGCAGGTGGGTCATCTCCGGCGCGGTGGGGCTGGTGGCGTGCGTGGCCCTGATTTTCGCCTATTACGGCTACGCGCAGAAAGTGGCGGCGGAACAGGCGGAGCGGTTTTACCTGGCGGAAAAGGCGATGAACGACACCAAGCTGCCGAACGAGAAGCGCAAGGCGGCGGCAACGGCGGAATTGAAGGCCTATCTGGAGGCCTACCCGGACTCCCGCCTCAGCCCTTTCGCCTGGATGTTTCTCGCGCAGATTTACTGGGACGACAAAAACTACGCGGAAGCCAGCAAGGCCTTCGGCGAAGTGCTGAATCACGGGCAAGCCGCGGATTTCACCCGGCACCTGGCCCTGATCGGGAAGGCAAAGCTGGAGGAGT
This sequence comes from uncultured bacterium, assembly GCA_965369935.1. GTDB lineage: Bacteria > SAR324 > SAR324 > SAR324 > JACQKK01 > JAPUIH01. Next base: position 16,402 of record CBDUSX010000015.1, on the reverse strand, counting down.
CGGAAGGCCGGCTCGCGGATTCGGAGGCCCGCTACCGATCCCTGCCCGACGCCAAGTTCGCGGACCTGAAGGCCTACAACCTGGGACGCATCGCGGCGGCCAGCAACCGCAACGAGGAAGCAAAAACCCACTTTCAATCCGTGATCAGCCACTATCCACCCTCGCGGCTGGCCAAGTGGGCCAATGACGCCATTTCCGTGCTGCCCTAAGGCCGAGCCTGCGGGCTTCCGGCCGCCCCTGAGGGATGCGCCGGCGGGCCGGAGCCGATTGTCGATTATGGAATTCATCCAAACACCGAACGGAGAGAACATGGACAAGAAAGCCACGGACAACCCCGATCTGGTGGAAGAATACCCCAGGGAATACGAGTCCACGCAGTTCGAAAAAATCCTCGTCGCGGCCAGGCGCGCCAAGGACATTCACAACTTGCAAAAGTCGCCCCTGCTGGATTCCGACCGTAAACCACCCTATGTGGCGCTCGAGGAAATGAAGTCGAACATGATCAACTCGGTATATCGGGAAGACGAGCCCGCCGAATTGGTCGCCAAACGGAGCGAGGAACCCGAAGAGGACGAGTAAATTGCAAAAGGCCGGCACTGGGCAATTCCACAGGAGGCACTGCCGCCTTCCCTGCGGCGCGGCGCTTGCCTTGCTGTGCGCGTTGCTGTTGGCCGGGTGCTTCCCTCCGCAGACAGACTACGAGTTCGGGCTGGGCACCACGGAAGTCGCGGGCGTGGTGGACCTGGGAAACAAGGATCCCACCGAGTCCGACGCCATCGTGGTGGTGCTGAAGAACCATCACACCTTCATTCCCCGCAGCGGCGGGGCCGCATTTTCCGACGACGCCCGCTCCGAGTTCCGGGGCAGCATTACCCGCCCCACCGCCCATGTGCAGCGGGTGGACCGCGCAGGCGCATACTACATTGACATGCCTGCCGACGTGGTCTCGGTGGACATCCTGTTCATCGCCTACAACCGGCTCACCATGCGCAGGCACTTCGACCGGTCGGTGGGCATCGGGCGCATCAACTACCGCGCCATCCTGCCCGCCATGCCCGGCTGGCGGGACCATTTCTACACCTTTCTGGAACCCCAGTTGCAGGAAATGATCGTGGACAGCCGCTACCGCCTGTCCAGGGCAGAGCAAAAGCTGCTGGGGGACTGGCTGGACGCGCAAAAAAAGCTGCTGGAGGCCGGGCGCGGCAAGAGCTGAGAGCCGCGGCATGCCGACCCAGCCTTAGCCTGCAACCTATGCACTTCCCCTCTTCATGTTCCGGGAGTGGGCCCGGGCGCCTTGCGTTGCGTTGGGCCGGCGCGGGGCTTATAATCGAATTGTTGTTAAAGTATGTCGTTGATTCGGTGTAGAGCCACCCGCCACGGCGGGCAGGCGACAGCTTCGATTGCATGCGGTTCAACCCTCGGGGAGAGGGCTCAGTGAACACGGCAAAGCAGGATTTGCAGCGGATTCAGGCCCTCCACGGTCAGGCCCGGCAGGCACTGGCCGAAAGCCGCTGGGAGGATGCGGAACGGGCGGGGGCGGAAGCCCTGGCCCTGGACGAGCAGCACGCGCCCTCCTACGATCTGATGGCGGAAATCTGCGAGGCCCGGCAATCGGCGGACAAGGCGGAAGAATGGCGCGCCAAGGCGGGCGTCATACGAAAGCAGGTCTGGCAGCGCCAGGTGGAAGCCGAAGCCAGGGGCCATCATGAGGTGCTGGGCAAGCCCAGCCGCCAGGAAATCCCTTAGCCGCGGCCGGACACGATGAAGCTGATGATGGTCGCCGGCGAGCTTTCGGGCGATACGCACGGTGGGTCAATCCTCAATCACCTGAAAGATCTGATCCCCGGATTGCGGGCCATCGGCGTGGGCGGCCCCAAAATGGCCGCCGCGGGGCTGAATTCGGTCATTTCCCTGGACAATCTGCAAGCCCGCGGGCTGGTGGAAGTGCTGCGGCAACTGCCCGGCCACTTCGCCTATCTCAGGCGCGTGAAGGCCCTGCTGGATAGGGAGCGGCCCGATGCGGTGCTGCTGATAGACTATCCGGGCTTCAATCTGAAAGTCGCCAAGGCCGCTAAGCAAAGAGGCCTTCCGGTCATCTACTATTGCAGCCCCCAGCTCTGGGCATGGCGGGGAGGGCGCATGCGCCAGGTGCGCCGCTGGGTGGACAAGATCATCGTGCTGTTCCCCTTCGAAGTGCCCCTCTATCACAAGGCGGACGTAGACGCGGTATTTCTTGGTCATCCCCTGGTTGAAGTCCAGGCAAGCCCGGCGGAGGTGGCCGCCCTGACCCGGCTCGTCAAGCTGGACGAAAGCCTGCCGGTGGTGGGGATCATGCCGGGCAGCCGCCCCGGCGAGCTGGAGCGCAACCTGCCCACCCTGCTGGAAGGCTTGCGCCTGATCGGGGAGAGCGGCTACCGGGCCAACTATCTGCTGCCCGTGGCTTTCACCCTGAACAAGACGCTGGTGGAGGAAATCGTTGCGGCCAGCGGCGTGCCCGTGCAGGTGCTGGACGATGCCTTTCTGCCCGTGCTGAAGATCGCGCAACTGGCCATCGTGGCCTCCGGCACGGCCACCTTGCAGGTGGGTATGGCGGGCATCCCCTTCCTGGTGGTCTACCGGGTCACCCTGATCACCTACCGCATCGCCAAATGGTTCATGTACGTGAAGGACATTTCCATCGTGAACATCCTGGCGGGCAGGCGGATCGTGCCGGAATTGCTGCAGAAGAAATTCACCCCGGAGCGGGTGTGCGAAGAATTTCTGGCCATCGCCAATGACGCCGGGCGGCAGGAGCGCATGCGCAAAGACCTGGCGGAGGTCACGGCCAGCCTTGGCGAGCCGGGGGCATACAAGCGGGCCGCGGAGACGATCGCCGACCATTTCAACGGCGTGCTGCTCCGGCGCGCCGCCGGGACGGCCGCCGGAAGCGTTGCGAAATAACGCCCCCGCCTTGCGGGGTGCCTAGGCGCCCATGGCCTTTTTCAGGTTGGCGTCCAGGGCCTCCATGAAGGGAATGGTGTTCAGGTAGGTGTCCTCCGGCGGGGTGAGGGTTTTGTGGATGCTCACCGCCAAATCCTTGGTCATCTGCCCGGCCTCGATGGAATCCACACACACCTGCTCCAGGGTTTCGGCGAACTTCACCACATCCGGCGTATCGTCCAGCTTGCCGCGGTGAGCCAGCCCGCGTGTCCAGGCGAAGATGCTGGCCACGGGATTGGTGCTGGTGGATTTTCCCTGCTGGTGCTGGCGGTAGTGGCGGGTCACCGTGCCGTGGGCGGCCTCGGCCTCGATGGTCTTGCCGTCAGGACAGAACAGCACCGAGGTCATCATGCCCAGAGAGCCGAAGCCCTGGGCCACCGTGTCGGACTGCACGTCGCCGTCGTAGTTCTTGCAGGCCCAGACGATGCCACCTTCCCACTTGAGCACCTGGGCCACCATGTCGTCTATCAGGCGGTGCTCGTAAGTCAGGCCCGCCTCGTCGTACTTGGCCTTGAACTCGGTCTCGAACATCTGGGCGAAGATGTCCCGGAACCTGCCGTCATAAGTCTTGAGGATCGTGTTCTTGGTGCTCAGGTAAAGAGGATACTTCAGATCCAGGGCGTACTGAAAGCTGGCGCGGGCGAAGTCGGTGATGGACTGATCCGTGTTGAACATCCCCATGGCGATGCCCGGCCCGTCATACTGGTTGATTTCCCATTCCTGAACTGAGCCGCCGTTGTCCGGCTCGAACACCATTTTCAGCTTGCCCTTGCCCGGGATGATCACGTCGGTGGCCTTGTACTGATCCGCATGGGCGTGGCGGCCGATCACGATGGGCTTGGTCCAGGCGGACACAAGGCGAGGGATGTTCTTGCAGATGATGGGCGCCCGGAACACCGTCCCGCCCAGGATGTTGCGGATGGTGCCGTTGGGGCTCTTCCACATCTGCTTCAGGCCGAATTCCTCCACCCGGTCCTCGTCGGGCGTGATGGTGGCGCACTTGACGCCCACGTTGTATTTCTTGATCGCCTCGGCCGCATCCACCGTAATCTGGTCGTTGGTTTCGTCGCGTTTCTGCACCGACAGGTCGTAGTATTTCAACTCCACGTCCAGGTAGGGCAGGATCAGCCGATTCTTGATTTCCTCCCAGATGATCCGGGTCATTTCATCGCCATCGAGTTCCACGACCGGATTGGTTACCTTAATTTTCGCCACGCTGCTTACTCCTCGATTGATTGGAAATTGCCGAAATTGTTTCCGTTACGCGTCCGCCCTGCCGCCGCTCCCTGCGATGTCGCGGTCCCTGGCCAAGAGCCTATCGGACTAATTCTCCAGATTCTGCGTCCTGGGATACAGGACGCCGCTGCCCGAAACGATGGTCAAAAACTGTCCTTCATGCGGCGCACGGTACCCAGCACCGATACCGGCTGAAGATCGTTGGAGGGGTCTTCCTGCTTCACGCTCGCACGGATTATCTCGCTTTCGCAGCGCATGAACGGGTTGGTGCGCCACTCGTCGGCGAGGGTGGAGGGCGTGGTGAAGCTTCCCGCCGCGCGGGCGCGCTTCACTTCCGCCAGCTTGTCACGCACCGCCTGGTTGTCCGGCTCCACGTGCTGGGCGAAGCGCAGGTTGTTTTCGGTGTACTCGTGGCCGAAATATACCCTGGTGCTCTCCGGCAGCCCGCCAATGACCTTGTTGAGGGACTCGTACATCATCGCCGGCGTGCCCTCGAACAGCCGCCCGCAGCCCGCGGCGAACATGGTATCCCCGGTGAAGACGCTGTCTTCGATCACGTAGGACACCGCGCCGGAGGTGTGCCCGGGATTGTGCAGGGCGCCTACCTCCAGCTTGCCCAGCATGAACCTGTCGCCGGTGTCCAGCCCGTTGCTCAGGCCGTCTATGCGCGTCTTGTCTGTCTTGTGGCCATAGACGGCCAAGCCGGGAAACCGGCCGAGCAACTCCTTGTTGCCGCCGATGTGGTCCCAGTGGTGGTGCGTGTTCAGGATAGCCTTCAACTCCACACCCTCCTTCTTCACGCAGTCGGCCACGGGCGCGGCCTCGGAGGGGTCCACGATGCCTGCCTCGCCCGTGGCTTCGCACACCACCAGGTAAGCATAATTGTCGGACAGACAGGGTATGGGAATGACCTTCATCGCAGTCCTCTGCCGCAAAGGGTAGGTTTTCGCAAAGTGCAGCCGGTAACGGATATTATTGCCACAAAGCGCCTGCGGCCTCAAGGCGGCACGGAGAAAAAATCATGGCAAGTGCAAAGAAACCATCACAAAATCAAAAGTTTCCGGCTTTGATGGCCCTGCCGCCGCGGCCACGGACTTGCATATAAATCCAGGGATATAGGCTGGGACATAGGGCTGGGACATAGGGCTGGGATGTAGCCGGGAAACGGTGGTATACTCTGACAGATCAAAAGCCTGGAAAATGGAGCACATGAGGATTTATGACGCCGATTCGAGAGTTTCACCGTTTAACTTGGTAGAAAAAACGACGCTTCAGACAATGCCTCACGGGTGAGGAGGTCATATCGGCCGAAAACGGCCGGAATACTGCCATGAACAACCCTTCCACATCGGGCAACGGCCCCCGCATCGGGGGAAAATCCGCTTCGCGTCTCATGAAGTGGGTGAACCAGTTTCTTACGCGCCGGGAAATTTACAACCGGGTGGAAGAGGATTTCCCCACCTGGGAGGAATATTCCGAGAAGAAGCTGTCCGATTCCCAGGGGCGGGGCGAGACGCTGATTGACCTGCCGCGGCACAAGGTATTTATCTCCTCCCCCTTGCAGTGGAATTTCCTGTTCTTCCTGCTGGTGGCCGGCTCCCTGGCCTTGGCCTATGCCCAGCCGATGTGGGCCCCATATTTTATCTATGGGGCGATCCTGCTTATCCTCGTGATCGCTCTTGTCCTGATCGCCAGGGACGGTGTGTTCTTCCATCTCGAGGGGCACCGGCTGGAGCAGGACTGTGAGATGATCAACGAGAACAACGACGGCCCCAGCCCGGAGGCGGAGCCCGAAAAGCCCCAGGGATTCCTGAAATCCCTGATGAGCAGGAAGAAGAGCATTTTCCGCAGCACCCTGCTCCAGATTCATTACCAGAACGTGCTGCGCACCTTTCAGCAGGGGAACCGCCGGGCGAGGGTGGACCAGGATTCCTCCATTAACGACATCCACACGCTGCTCACCCAGCGCAGCATGAAGCTCGTATGGACGTTCATCGAGGTGCTGCCCCAGCTGGGCCTGCTCGGCACCCTGATCGGCCTGACCCGCATGTTTTTCGCCTTCAGCGTGGACGCGCAACTGCCCGAGTTGTCCATCATCACCGGTTTCGGCACCGCCCTGGGCACCACCATCCTGGCCAATCTGTTCGTGCTGATTCTGCGGCCCCTGTACATGCGCAACGAGCGGGCCATGTTCGAAATCCTGAACACCCTGCAATTGCTGATGGCCACCTTCATCCTGCCCACCCAAAACTACGTGCTGAAGAGCGGAGGCCTGGCCCCTACCCAGGATTTTACGGCACTGCCCACCGGCCCGCTTTCCGGATCGGCGAACCCGGCCCGGCTGGCCTCGTCCGTGGAGGAACTGACCCACACCCTGGAAGGTCTTGTACATGCCCAGCAAAAGCAACTCACCGGCGGAGAACTGAGCAAGGAAGCCCAGGAGATCGCCGAACAGATGAAATCCACGGTGGAATCCCTCAAGGGGGCGGAGCCCATCCAGGTGAATTTTTCCAATCAGGCCCTGTCCAAGCTCACCGACTCCATGCAGATCCTGACCAAAAAGATGGACACGGTGTTCGCCAAGGGCGGCGGCAAGGGCGCCGCCAACAGCCAGATCGAGCACGATCTGATGCAGTTGCGCATGCTGAACCACGACACTCTGCTGCTGATGGACCAGGTCGCCAACCAACTGGAGCGGCTGGGGTCGAACAAGGGAGAACTGCTCAGCCAGAACAAACTGGCCCGCGCCCAAGCCTTTTCCGAGCGCCCCCCGCAGGGGGATGAGCTTGCCGAACTGGACAGCGCGGGAGCGAGCAGACCCCGGCGCACCCGCCGCAGTCCCCGTAGCGGGGGCAGCCGGCTGTTCAAGAGCAGGCGATGATCTCCGTAGTCGAGGAAAAACGATCCCAGGGCCCGATCATCGCGTTCATCGATTTGCTGTTCCTGCTGGTCGCCTTCCTGGTGCTGATCCTGTTCTTCGTCAAGACCAACAAGTCCGAAGCCGAAGTCCGCTTGAAATCCACCGAGCAGCAACTGGCCAAGGTGCAGGAGGAAAAGACGACCATCCAGACCACCCTGGCCGAGTTCGCGCCCATCATCGAAAAATTCGCCGTCATGGAGCGCAAGGAAGCCCTGCGGCGGCGGGCGCTGGCCGCACGGGACCAGAGGCGCAAGGCGCGCCGCACCATAAAGATCGACTACCGCATCCACAAGGACGGCAGCATTGCCTATGACGGGCGCACTTATACCCTGGATGGCTTCAAGACGGAGGTGGTGGACAAGCTGCGCAAGGACAAGTGGATCGCCTTCCGCGCGTACGCCGGCTCCGACACGCCCTTCGGACAAGTGGTGGCCTACCGCCGGCGCCTGCTGAAGAACTCGGGAGAGTTCGACACCTACTGGGACAACCTCACCAAGAAATAACAGCCGCGGGCAAGGCAGGTTCAGCGAACCGCCGCGCCTTTCGCTGCCGTGGCACGGGGTCTGCACCACTCGCCATGGAGGGCGGGGTTTGCGTCAACGAAGCCACGGCGCACGCCACCGCCTCCGTCCGGGTGGAAAATCCCCATAGCGAGCGAACCATGGCGGCACAGATGAACGGAGGACAGAAGGCGGCGATCCTGCTGCTCTCGCTCGGCGAAGAAGCCGCGGCGGAAGTGATCAGGCACCTCTCCGAGGACGAAATCAACGCCCTGACCGGGCATATGAACCGTTGCGACGGCACCACGCCCGCAAAAGTGGAAAGGGTGGCCAACGAGTTCTACAGGATCGCGGAAAAGGGCCGCTTCCTGCCCGCCACGCCCGAGACCAAGACCGCCTACCTGAAGAAAATCCTGGCCCGGGCGCTGGGTGAGGAAAAAAGCGCCGCCCTGACCGAAGGCATGCTGGCCTCCCAGCCCTCCGGCCCCCTGGAAAAGCTGCGCTGGCACGATCCCGCCACCATCGCCGAATTCATCTGCGGCGAGCATCCCCAGGTGATCGCGGTGATCGCCGCGAACCTGGGAGACCCGGCGCTCACCCAGCAGGTGCTGTTCGAACTGCCCGACGGCCTGCGGGAGGACGTGATCGCCAGGCTGCTGCGCCTGCGCGAAATCCTGCCGGAGTGGGTGGAGGAGATCGAGGCCTCACTGGCGGACGAAATGGAGCCGGCCGCGGCGGAGGGCGAAGCCGGGGCCGCCCCCTCCGACCGGGTGGCGGGCATGCTCAACGCGGCGCCCAAGGAGATGGAATCCAGCATCCTGCATCATATCCAGGACAAAAACCCGGAGCTTGCCGGCCGCATCCGGGAGCGGATGTTTCCCTTCGAGGACTTCATCAAGGTGGACAATTTCGGCATGCAAAAAGTGCTGGAGCGGGTCACCAACGAGGAGTTGGTGCTGGCCCTGCGCACGGCCGGAGACGCCCTGCGACGCCACTTCCTGCGCAACCTCTCCGCCGAAAACGCCCACGCCCTGGAGCAGGCCATGGAAGAGATGGGGCCGATCCGCGTTTCGGCCATCGAAACAGCCCAAAAACGGCTCTCCAACATCGCCCGCGAACTGGCCCGGCAGGGCGAGCTTTCCATCCTGGAAAAAAAGAAGAACTAGTACCTACTTTTTCAGAAAAACGAAATAATATGTGGGGGAAGCAACGCGAGACTCGCAGCGTTGCCGTCCCCCCACGCCCCCCAAACTGGGATACAAATTCTGTCACATCTTGCCTCGATTGGCTGATTGTACACGTTAACCGGGTGCAGGGAGCCGCGCTCCCTGCTGGGGGTCCGTGGGCGACGCCCCCGGAGTTAAACTTACGCTAGCTATTCAAAGTAGGTACTAGCTCAGCGAATGGCGTGTGAAATTAACCAGTGCGGGGCCTGGGCCGGAACGGGCGCCGCGGGGGGCTCACTCTTCCAGCAGGGAAACGATCAGGTTGTGCAGACGCGGCCGGAAGCGCATCATGTCCGGCTGGTTCTTTTCCCTGGCGATATTCACCCGGTTGGTGAGCAGAATCACGGTCAATCCGCTTTCGGCCTCCATCCACAGGGAGGTGCCCGTATAGCCCGTATGCCCGATGGCCCCGGCGGCCATCAATTCCCCGCAACTCATGTAGCCGAAGCCTTCCCCCTTCATGTCCCAGCCCATCCCCCGCGGAGCCAGCTTGCGGGGGTTGTGATTGGCGGTCATCATGTCCACCGTGCGCGGCGTGAGCACCCGCACCCCCTCCAGTTCGCCCCGCCCCAGGATCATCCGGCAGAAGCGGTGCACGTCCCCGGAGGTGGAAAACAGGCCCGCGTTGCCTCCCTCGCCGCCGAAGCGGAAGCAGTTCTCGTCATGCACGACACCCTGCAACAACTGCTGGCGCATGGTGCAGTACTGGGTGGGCGCGATGGGAATCTCCCAGCCCATCTGCAGCGGATTGAATTCCGTGCGGGCCATTTGCAGGGGGTGGCTGACGTTCTGGTAGAAGAACTCGCTCAGGCTCTGGCCGCTCACGCGGCGGATGATTTCCCCCAGCAGCAGGAATCCCAGGTCGCTGTACACCATCGCCGTGCCGGTGGGGTGCTGCAACGGGATATGCACCAGCTTGCTCAGCGCCTCCTGCTGGCTGTCCGTATCGCTGTACAGGTCGGCCCAGCCCGGCAGGCCCGAGGTGTGGGTCAGCAGGTGCCGCAGGGCGATCCCGTCCTTTTCCGGAGCCGCGAATTCCGGCACGAATTCGGCGACCTTGTCCTCCAGGCCCAGCGCCCCTTTTTCCATCAGCACCATTACGCAGGTGGCCGTGGCGATGGGCTTGGTCAAGGAGGCGAGGTCGAACAGCGTGCCCCGCTCCAACTCCGCGGCCTCCGGCCCCACCTCGATCGCGCCCCACACCTCGTGCAGGAACACCTCGTCCCCCCGCGCGACGAGCAGTTCCATGCCCGGGAAAATACGTTGCCGGATCGCGCCCTCCACGAGCGCCTGCAACTCCTGGCGGCGATTGCGGGAAAAATTAATTCTGGTGGTGCCTGTCATGGGCTTGCCGCGAATGCTTGACCGCGTGGAATCATGGCCCGGCACGGACGCGAACCAACGGGCGCCGGGTCGGAGATTACGAGAATGTCCTAAGGGTCTGCCAAACCGGCGGCCAATCCGCAAGTCCCAATTTTGCTGAATCCAAAGGCTCCAATGTAAACGGTTTTATTAATATTATCAATCTATTGACATAATTTCCGTTTTCTTGCCCTAGCAATTCCGCTAGACTGGCGCCTGGACGATCCGGCTTCAATTCCTAAGGACTTCGCGATATCCGGGGGGATGGGCCGGATCGCAAGGGGAATTTACAGCACCTTCATTAATTAAGGGCACGGTAAGGGCGCCGCCTCCAGACGGTGTAAACGCCATCATGTGCCCGCACGAACCATAAACAACCCCATGACCGAAGATATGGCGGACAGTTCGGGAATCGATCATCACGAGCGGCTGGCCGACCGCCAGGACGGCATCTTCCAGACCCTGATCGACATCAGCCGGATCATCACCACCTCCCACAACCTGGAAGAAACACTGTCCCAGACGGTATTTCTGATCGCCCAGCGGATGGGGGTGGACGTCTGCTCCATCTATCTTTACGAGGAGGGCGAGCAGCGCCTCGAGTTGAAGGCCACCCACGGCCTCAACCCCGCCGCGGTGGGGCAGGTGAGCATGAAAGTCACCGAGGGTCTGATCGGCATGGCCATCGAGTCCGGCTCTCCGGTCAATGTGCTGGACGTAGCCGGCCACCCCCGGTTCAAGTTTTTCCCATCCATTGACGAGGACAGGCTCTCGTCATTTCTGGGTGTGCCGCTGATCGAATATCGCAAGTCCCTGGGGGTGTTGGCCATCCAGAATCAGGAAATGCGCCAGTTCACCGGCGAGGAAGAACGCCTGCTGATCACCATTGCCTCCCAGATATCCGGGCTGATCTCCAAAGCCGTGGTGGTGCAACGCGTCCAGCAGATGGCCGCCGCTCCGCCCTCCCGGGACCGGCCCGAGGGCTCGTTTCAGTTGGAAGGCATCCCCATCGCCCCGGGGCTGGCCCGGGAAAAGGTGATGATTCTGACCCGGCACCGCATCGAAGAGCCGGAATTCGCCTCAAAATCCTCAGCGAAGGAAGAGAAGCAGGCCCTCTTGACGGCGGTTGAGGAATCCGTGCAGGAAATCCTGCACCTGATCCAGGACGTCACCGCGCGCATCGGCGGGGAGGATGCCGCGATCTTTCATGCCCACCTGCTGTTTCTGGAAGACCGCAACTTCATCCGCAGGATTACCGGGCAGATCGAGGAAGGGGCGTCGGCGGCCTGGGCGGTCTCCCACGTCGTACGGGAGCACCTGAAGGCTTTTCAGAGCATTGACGACCCCTATCTCCAGGAACGCGGCACAGACCTGGAAGACGTGGGCTTCCGTCTGCTGCATCACCTGGGACTGAGCCAGCAGCGGCGCGTGGTGATGGAGCGGCCCGTGATTCTGGTGGCGGAAAACCTGACCCCCAGCGATACCGCGCAGCTTGACCCCAACTATGTGAAAGCGATCGTCACCACCTTCGGGGGGCACGTCTCCCATGCCTCCATCCTGGCCCGCAGCCTGCGCATTCCGGCGGTGAGCGGCGTGGCCAATGTAATGGACATGTTGGTGGATGGCCAGGACGTGCTGGTGGACGGGGAATCCGGGGTGGTGTCCGTCAACCCGGATGCGGGCCTGATTCAGGTATACGAACGCCACCAGGTGTCCCGCGCGGCCTACCTGTCTCACCTGGACGAATTGCGCGACGTGCCCTGCACCACCAAGGACGGAGAGCGCATCTTCCTCAGAGCCAACGTGGGGCTGGCGCAGGACCTGGAAGACTTCGCCAATTACGGGGCGGAGGGTATCGGCCTGTACCGCACGGAGATTTACTACCTGATGCGCTCCTCGCGCCCAACCGTGGATGAGTTGGCGGAAACCTACGGCAGGGTGCTGGAAAGCGCCGGGGAGTATCCGGTGATCTTCCGCACGCTGGATCTGGGCGGGGACAAGTTTCCCTCCTACCTGCACTTTCCCAAGGAGGAAAATCCGTTTCTGGGCATCCGTTCCATCCGCTACCAGTTGCGGTGGCAGTCCCTGCTGAAAGACCAGATCGAGGCCATCCTCAGGGTGGCGCACCTGGGCAACACACAGTTGATGTTTCCCATGATCAGCCACCTGGACGAACTGCACCAGGTGAAGCGCATCTATCTGGACTGCCGGCGGGAGCTCGAGAAACAGACCGGCACCCCCTTGCCGCCAATCAAGCTGGGCATGATGTTCGAGGTGCCCTCCGCGGTGCTGATGTGCGATCTGTTCATGGGGGATCTGGACTTTCTTTCCATCGGCAGCAACGATCTGACCCAGTACGTACTGGCCGTGGACCGCAACAACCCCGCCGTCAGCCATCTTTACGACCCGCTGGACCCGGCCGTGCTGATCATGATCAAAAAGCTCATTGTCTCGGCCGACCGCCACGGCAAGCCCATTGAACTGTGCGGCGAGATGTCCTCCGATCCGGAGGGCTGCCTGGTGCTGGCCGGCATGGGCTTACGCGAGATGAGCATGAACGCGCCGCTCATTCCGATCGTCAAGGACCGCCTGGCGCAGTACACCCTTGAGCAACTGGAGCAGTTGTCCCGCATCGCCATGGACTCCACGACGGCGGATAACGTCCGGCGCAACATCCGGTCCTTCATCGGCTCCTGAATCTTTGCCCTCATCCGTGCCTCCCCATGCCGGCAGCTTCCCCTCCCCATAAAGGCGCGCTCATCTTCGGCAATCAGCGCCACTCGGTGGAAGAGGCGGCAAACCGCCTGGTGGAAAACGCCCTGGGGGACGCCCCGCGCGAATTCGCCCTCCACCGCTTCGACGCCCAGGAATTGCTGCGGCCGGGCCCGGCGGAAGCCGCTCACCAAGGGGTGGACGAGTTTCAGATCGCCTGCCAGACCGTGCCGTTCCTGGCCGAAAGCTACGTGGTGCGCCTGGATCATCTGGAACGGGTGAAGCTGCCCGCCCGCGCCGCGGAAAACATGTCCCGCGCCCTGGAAGCCCTGCGCGTGCATCGCGTGAGCTGGGAGGGGCGCGGCATCTGGGGGGAGGCGGCAGACCTGCCGCCCACCGAACCCAAGGAGGCGGAGGCGGGCGTCATGAATTGGGTCAGGGACGTGGCCCCCCTGCCGGAAGGGCGCGTGTTGCTGGAGCTCGCGGCGGACGCGCCGGATTTTTTCCTCCCCGGAGATGGCGGGCGCAAGGTGGGCGGCCTGAAGGAGTTTCTGCGCGCCAAGGTGAAAGGAAAGATCGTCTTCGCCGATGAAACCGCCGCCGCTGAAGAAGCCGCCGAAGGAGAGCCCGCCTCCGCCTCGGGGCGGCTGCACCGGCTGCTGGAGAAATTCATCGAAAGCCCGCCGCCGGGCTGCCACCTGGTGCTGACCGCCGAAGGCAAGGAAGGCGACATTTCCGCGCCGCTGCTGCGGTTGCTGAAGCGCCACGGCAGGGTGGAGAAATTCGTCACTTATGACGATTTCGCGCCTGCGGACTGGGTGCGCAAGCAGGCCCGGGCCCGCGGGCTGGAACTCAGCCGCCCGGCGCAGGAGCAGATTCTGCGGCTCGTCGGCAATGACCTCGCGCTGCTGGCTTCAGAACTGGACAAGCTGGCCCTGCTCTTCCCCCCCGGCGCCAGCCCTGACGAGGAAGCGCTGCTGGCCGCTTTACACGGCAACAGCAGGCATTCCCTGTTTCAGATCACCGATAGCCTGGGCGCGAAGCATCTGGAAGGCGCGCTTTCCGTGCTGGAGCAGTTTCTGCGTGAATCCCCCAACGAACATCCGGTGCTGATCGGCATTCTGGCGCGCTACTTCCGGCAACTCGCGCACGTCCATGCATTGCAAGAATCCGGCGCGGGGGAGGGAGGGCTGGCGGCGGGGCTGAAGCTGCCCCCCTTCATCGCCCGCAAGCTGGCGGCACAGGCCCAGCGCTTCTCCACCGTGGAGTTGGAGCGGCTGCTGCGGGCTCTGGCGGAACTTGACGTTGCCTTGAAGCAAAACACGCGGCTGGCGCCGGTGCTGTTCAGGGAATTGCTGATGGCGATCTGCGCGGGGCGCTTTCAAAAAGCGGACGGCGGGGCCCGACCATTGCAATACCCTGGCAAGGTGGGCATGAGTTGACCCGGGCGAACAGGCGCGAACGTGCATGGCGAACCCGTGAATTGAGCGTTCCTATCACTTGATTGAAGTTTTTTGCTAAAATGACAGGTTAAAAAGCTATGCGGCTGGCGGCGCCCGGCGCGGAACGGCCCGCATGGCAGCCAAAAGCCGGATCGGCCGCCTGATGCGGAAATGAAACTCTAAAAAAACCAGAGAAATGTCTTGGCCTACAAGGAAATTTCAGAGTACGGGCTGATCGGCAACATGTACACCGCCGCCCTGGTGGCTTCGGACGGCTCCATTGACTGGTATTGCCTGCCCCGTTTCGACTCACCCAGCGTGTTCGCCGCCATCCTGGACGACAAGAAGGGCGGATACTTTCGCATCGCCCCGCGCGAATACATCCGCCGGCAGCAGTTCTACTACCCGGAAACCAACGTGCTCATCACGCGCTTTCTGCACGACGATGGCGTGGGTGAATTGAACGACTTCATGCCGGTCTCCGGCGAGAAGGACTCGCCCTCCCAGCCTCCCCACCAAATCATCCGCAGACTCACCTGCGTGCGCGGCTCGATCCGCTTTTTGCTTGAGTGCTATCCGGCCTTCGACTACGGGCGGGGCACCCACTCCGTGGAAGTGGCCGAATCGGGGGCGGTGTTCAAATCCGGAAAAACGGTGCTGGGCCTGCACAGCCCCCGGCCGCTGAAGGTGAAGAAAAAAGGAGTGGAGTGCGAAATTACCCTGAACGAGGGGGAGACCGTGCACTTCATCCTCAATCACCTGGAAAACGGCGGCGACCCCCTGGCTGCCGAGATTGACGGCGAAGAGGCGTACACCGATACCATCAATTTCTGGCACGGCTGGATTTCCCAGTGCACCTATCACGGCAGCTGGCGGGAATGGGTGCACCGCTCCGCCTTGCTCCTGAAGCTCTTGAGCTACGCGCCCACCGGCGCCATGGTGGCCGCGCCCACCACCAGCCTGCCGGAAAGGGTGGGCGGAACGCGGAACTGGGACTACCGCTACACCTGGATCAGGGACACGTCCTTCTCCATGTATGCATTGCTGCGGATCGGATTCACCAAGGAAGCCGAGCAGTTCATGGAGTGGCTCAGCGCCCGCGCCCAGGAGCGCAACCCGGATGGCTCCCTGCAAATCATGTACGGCATTGACGGCCGGCACGAGATGCCCGAAGTCGTGTTGGAAAATCTCGAAGGCTACAAGGGCTCGGCCCCCGTGCGGATCGGCAACGGCGCCGCCAATCAGCTGCAATTGGACATTTACGGCGAGCTGATGGACGCCATCTACCTGTTCAACAAGTACGGCACCCCCATCTCCTACGGCCTGTGGGTTTCCCTGCAGCCCCTGCTGGACTGGGTCTGCGCGAACTGGGACAAGCCGGACATGGGCATCTGGGAAGTGCGCGGGGAGCCCCAGCATTTCATCTATTCCAAGATCATGTGCTGGGTCGCGCTGGACAGGGGCATCCGCCTGGCGGAGAAACGCAGCTTCCCCTCCAACAGCGACCACTGGCGCAAGGTGCGGGACCGCATTTACACCGAAGTGATGACCAGGGGCTGGAACCGGGAATTGCAAAGCTTCGTGCAATATTATGAAGCCACCTCCCTGGACGCCAGCAACCTGATAATGCCCCTGGTGTTTTTCGTCTCGCCCCAGGACCCGCGCATGCAGGCCACCCTGGACCAGACCCTGAAGCACCTCGTCTCAGACTCCCTGGTGTTCCGCTACCGCGTCGGCGACGGCGCCGGAGACAGCGCAGACGACGGCATCAGCGGCGGGGAAGGCACCTTCACCATGTGCACCTTCTGGCTGGTGGAAGCCCTCACCCGCGCCGGGCGCGTGCGGGAAGCCCGGCTGATTTTCGAGAAAATGCTCAGCTACGCCAACCATCTCGGCTTATACTCCGAGGAGATTTCCTCCACCGGCGAGTTGCTGGGGAATTTCCCCCAGGCGTTCAGCCATTTCGCCCTGATCAGCGCCGCCTACAATCTGGACCGGGCCATCAACCGCAGGGGACCCTCCTAG
>CBDUSX010000014.1:0-21239 GCA_965369935.1 uncultured bacterium | reverse complement strand
TAGATGGTGGAGACGATGTAGGTCTCGAAGTCTATGGCCGAGCGGAAATCCATCTGCATGCCCTGGCGCACGGCCTTCTTCACCAGCCCCAGGGAGAGCGGCGCGCGCTGCCGATACACCGCCACCATCTCTTTGGCCTTGGCCAGGGCGCCGCCGGCGGGCACGGCGTGATTGACCAGCCCGATCCTCAATGCCTCCTGGGCCTCCACCGTCTCCGCGCTGAACAGCAACTCCATGGCCTTGGCCTGACCGACGATGCGCGGCAGACGCTGGGTGCCGCCGGCGCCCGCCACCGTGCCGATGCGCGAGCTGGTGATGCTGAAGGTGGCGCCCTCGCCGGCGATGCGGATGTCGCAGGCCAGGGCGAACTCCAGGCCGCCGGTGATGCAGAAGCCCTCGATGGCGGCCAGCACTGGCTTGCCCAGTTGTTCCGCCGTGTCGTTGAGGGCGTGCCAGGAGTTGAGCATGTCCCAGATTTGCGCCGGCCGCTCGGCGGCCAGGGCTTCGTTGAGGTCCTGCCCGGCGGAGAAGTACCGCTCCCCGCCCGTCACCACCACGCCCCGCACGGCCTCGTCCGCCTCCGCCGCCCGCAGGGCGGCCATCAGTTCCTGTTTCATGGTCAGGTTGAACGCGTTCTTCTTGTCCGGGCGGTCGAGAGTAATGACGCAGGCGGCGTCCTCCCGCTCCACCCTGATGGTCTGGTATGTCATGGCTGTTTCCTGATCTGGTGCGGTGCTGTTTAGGTGCGTGTGCTCGGGCGCGTTCCCGCCCCTGGGCGGGCCGCGGCGCATTATACATCAACCGCGCGGGGTAACACACCACCGTCCATGTGCGACCCACGGCCACCGCAAAGGCAGCGCCGCGCGAAGAATCCAGTGGGGCGGGGGCGCCGGCGCGGCGGAAGGATGGGACATAAATTCCCGCCGAAACGAAGCGCCTGGGCGGAATAGTTTGTCCATCGCAAGACTGGAGTTACCGCAGGGCCGGCGAGCCTGGAGCGGATCGAACACGAGGATTGCGGGTGCGCCGCGCCGCCCGCCGGCTCCCATGGGGCAGGTTACTTATGGCAAATGGCCCGGCCGGACGGGGTGGATACCGAGCCACGAAAGCTGTCTCTTTTTCCGATAAATTGGGGAGCCTGTCATTACGAAATGCCGGGGCCGCCTGGACGAAAATTGAACAATCCTCCCGGAAGATTGCCGCCGGGCGAATTGCCGGGCCGTGTATGAACTGAAAGAATTAACGAAATCGGCCCGTACGCCGGAAAGGAGAAAATGATTGCCCGGCGTGCAACGGCAAGTTATGCGGCCGGGTTTTTTCGACATGGCAAAGCCGGAGGTGGGAGGCGCGGCCGAAACATGCGTGCCGTAATCTGTGCGGCATGCAAATAGAACCGATGGGGCGCTTCGTGTTCGTTCGATTAGGATCATAAAAAAGGCTGTTTTTTTATTGAAAAAATTTGACAAATCTCATCATGGGCGAGTATAAACTAGTCGATTTGAAGCCTTCTTTGTAAGGCTGCCGTAATAGAGCAAAAGGAATTGCGTACCAAGGCGCCATGGCGCCGGTGGCCCTCCCGGGCTCGCCGGCGGTCGGGGAGGGGCCCATCAGAGAGGAGGGCCGCCAATCCCCGCGATCTGCCCCCCAAAGGGCCGGCGCCGGTGCAGATACGGCATCGATCATGATGCCGGGTAGAATGTCATGGATAGACATCATGCCGGTGGCGCACACCCAGCAGTTTCATTCCACCCTCACGTTTCCGCCGTCCTGCTCGGGCGCAATGCCCGGCTTGCGGAGTGGTATGCGCCCTGTTCTCTTGCGGCCGCCCAGGAATGGGCACGCCCTGAAATTGGAATTCACCACGAGAGAGTCCGATGCGAAATCGAGATAACATCATTGTCGGCCTGGACATAGGCACCACCAAAATCTGCGCCATGGCCGCCGAGGTGGACAGTGGCCGGCCCCTGAAGGTGATCGGATTCGGCCAGGCCGCTTCCGACGGCATCCGCAAGGGCGTCGTGATTGACATTGAAAAGACCGTGCACTCCATCCAGCAGGCCATGCGGGAGTGCGAACTGATGTGCGGCGTGCAGATCAAGGAGGTGCTCGCCGGAATTGCAGGCCACCACATTCAGGGCATCAACCGGGATGGCATGGTGACGGTGCAGAACAACCGCACCGTGACCGACGAGGACATCCGGCGCGTCATCGAAGCCGCCCAGGCCATCAACATTCCCAACGACCGGGAAATCCTGCACATCCTGCCCCAGGACTTCATCGTGGACGAGCAGGACGGCGTGCAGAATCCGCGGGGCATGATGGGCATCCGCCTGGAGGTGGACGTGCACATCGTCACCTGCTCGGCCACATCGGCCCAGAACATCATCAAGTGCTGCAATCTGGCGGGCCTTGAGGTCTCCAACATCGTGCTGGAGCCCCTGGCCTCCGCCCAGGCCGTGCTGAGCGAGGACGAGAAGGAGTTGGGGGTGGTGCTGGTGGACATCGGCGGCGGCACCGGCGACATCGCCGTCTATTCGGCGGGCAGCATCGTTCACACCTCCGTGCTGGCCCTGGGCGGCAACCACCTGACTCAGGACATCGCCATCGGGCTGAGCACGCCCATATCGGAGGCGGAAGCTCTCAAGCACGAGCACGGGGTGGCCTGCGGCAAGCTGGTGGAGGCGGACGAGATGATCGAGGTGCCCTCCGTGGGCGGGCGCCGCACCCGCACCCTGGAAAAAAGGCTTTTGGCCGATATCATCGAGCCGCGCTTCCGCGAAATATTCGAGCTGGTGGGCCAGGAGATTGACCGCTCCAACTACCGCCACGTGATCGCTTCGGGCGTGGTGATCACCGGCGGCAGCAGCCTCATGCCGGGCGCGGACGAACTGGCTTCTGAAATCCTGAAATTTCCGACCCGCGTCGGATTCCCGGAGGACGTGGCGGGGCTGACGGAGACCGTGTATTCCCCGATGTACGCAACCGGCGTGGGGTTGTTGCGCTACGGGCTGACCAACGGGGAGGGCGCCTACGTGCCCCAGTTTTCCGGGGATGCAAGCATGTTCAACCGGGTCGGGCGGCGCATGCGGGAATGGGTGCAGGACATCTTTTGATGCGGAAGGCGCCGCGGATTCTTTGCAGAATTCGGCGGTGCCAGGGGCGGACAAGGCTGGAAAAGCAGGTCAACGCTAAGGGAGGTTCATAGCCATGACGGTGGGAATCGAAGAAATCAGGGATGCGGCCACTCCGGATGCAGTGCTG
This sequence comes from uncultured bacterium, assembly GCA_965369935.1. Taxonomy (GTDB): domain Bacteria; phylum SAR324; class SAR324; order SAR324; family JACQKK01; genus JAPUIH01. Next base: position 17,978 of record CBDUSX010000014.1, on the reverse strand, counting down.
AAGGTGGTCGGCGTGGGAGGCGGCGGCGGAAACGCCGTGAACCGGATGATTCTCCACGGGCTGGACAGGGTGGAATTCATGGTGGCCAACACCGACGTGCAGGACCTGAAAAAGTCCAAGGCCCCCCACAAGCTGCAGCTGGGCCCCAAATGCACCCGCGGCCTGGGCGCGGGCGCCAGACCCGATTTGGGGCGTGAGGCGGCGCTGGAGGAGCTGGAGATGGTGCGCGAGCACCTGACCGGTGTGGACATGGTGTTCATCACCGCCGGCCTGGGCGGAGGCACGGGCACGGGCGCCTCGCCGGTGATCGCGGAGCTGGCCCGCGAGGAAGGCTGCCTCACCGTGGGCGTGGTGACCAAGCCCTTCAAGTTCGAAGGCAAGGTGCGCCAGCGCAACGGAGAAGAAGGCATCCTGCAACTGCGCAAGCACGTGGATACCCTGATCGTGATTCCCAACGACAATCTGCTCATGCTGGCCAACAAGAAGACTTCCATCGTGGATGCCTTCACCATGGCCGACGACGTGCTTCGGGTGGCCGTGACGGGAATTTCCAAGCTCATCAACAAATCCTCGCTGATCAACCTGGACTTCGCGGACGTGCAGGCGGTGATGGCCAACATGGGCCAGGCCATCATGGGCACCGGCGTGGGAACGGGGGACAACCGGGCCATCGAGGCGGCGGAAAGGGCCATCCGCAGCCCGTTGCTGGAAGACTGCCGGATTGACGGCGCCATGGCGGTGCTGGTCCACGTCTCGGGCCCCACTTCAATGACCCTGCACGAAGCGGGAGACGCGGCGAAGCTGATCACCGACTATGCCGACGAGAACGCCAACATTATCTTCGGCGCGGCCATTGACGAAGACCTGGAAAACGAGCAGTTGGAAGTGACCGTGATCGCCACGGGATTCAACTCAGAGGGCTGGAGCCATGGCGACGGCTACGACGATTCCAAAATCGTACAATTGCCTTCTTCCTTTGCCGGATTCGGCGCGGCGGACGGCCTCGATGATGACGAGGAGGAGCCCGAGGCGTTCGAACCGGAGCTCGCGCGGGTGGAGCCGGAGGATGCCTTCCGCACCTCCTTCGCCGAGCACGCTCTTGAATCCGGGGTGGAGAGCGCCGGGGACGAGGAAGTGCTGGAACTGGAAGACCCGATTCTGGAGCCCATCGAAACCACGCCCCAGGTGCCGCCCAGTTACCGGCCGGAAGAAAAGCCGGGTGGCTCGCGCAACGGGCGCCTGGACTCGGACTACGACATTCCCACCTTCATTCGCCGCCGCTCCACCCAGTTTCGGGAGGAATAGGCGGCAGCCTTCCGTGCGGGTGCGGAGCGTCCTCCGCGCCCGCTTTACTCCCTTACGTTTTCCTCGAGTGCGCCGGCGGCATGAGTTCCGTTCCATCCGCCATGAGACGCCGTGGTGGGGCATTTAAGCAACAATCCCCTTTGTAATTGAGGGCGATCGTGTTAAATTGCCGGTCCCTGGAGTTTTACCAGACCGGCCTTTCAGAAAGAAATCGTACCGCCGGTCATTTCCAGGCGTGACAAGCGGTGTACCGCCGTCAAATTTGTCACGGACGAACAGGTATCCGAGAGGATTGAACACCGGGAAAGCGTCGAATGGCTTTCCCCCACAAAAGGCAAGGCAGAAAGACAGGCAGGATTTGAAGGGGTGGAAGGCAGGCTCGAAATGCCGAGGCGCCTTCCCTGGAGAATTATGGAAATGCCGGGCCGGCGGCTCATACGGCGCACCCGGCTGAGGAGCTTATACCCGACGCGCCCAGGGATGAGGATGCGTATCTACAGGGATGTTCGCGGCGAAGAGATGTTTGCGGCGAAGAAATTGAGATCGCCCGCCCCGGGCAAAGGCGGATCTTCCGCCGGTATGACCGTAGCCCCGGCGGATCGCGGACAAGTGGCAACGCAGTGCCGGAAATTTCCGATGGCGCGGGCCGCCCGCACGATAAATCGATCGTGTATCGGCGCGCGGGATTGGCGTGGCGGGTTCCATTGACGATGCGCCAGGCGCGGAAATTATGGAGCGGGGTTTGGCGTGGCCGGGATGCGGCAGGCCAAATCCGGCGCAACGCAATACAGGGTCTCTGAAATTCGGAGATGCTGGAGTCCGGTGCCGCGGCAGGCGCAAGAGTTCCTCTCCAATAAGTACCCTCTCCAACCGCCGAATTCATGACATTTCGGCGGCCCCGGTGCGGGCATAAGCTTCCGTTGCCGGATTTCCCTTCCCATTATTCGGACTCCTGTCCTCCTGCGCCGCCTCAATGGCCGGCATGGAACGCACGGTGATCAAGTCCGTCCGTGTTCCGTGACCCGCAAGCGATGATGGGCAGGCGATGAACTGGATGAGCAATTCCCTTAAGCAGTCGGGCTGGAACTCGCTCCTGCTCGGTGCGGTCGCGGGGGTCTGGGGAGCTGCGCTGTATCAGGGCGTGGGCTGGCTGCTGGCGCCCCTGCAAGCTCCCGGGCTGAGCACGCTGGTCACGGGCATGGCGCTGGGCCTGGGCCTGTGCGCGCTGCTCGCCTCCGTGGACAATCTGTACAACCGATTCTGGCGCCGCGCCTCCTGCTCCGTCCTGGCCGGCGGCGCCCTTGGCCTGGCCGCGGGGGGAGTTGGGTTTGGTCTCGTGTGGCTGATCCTGGCGGTCTTCGGGGCCTCCGGCGGGATCGTCTCCGGATTCGGGGCGGCCCACTGGATGTTCGTGCCCCTGCTGATGGGGCTGTTCGGAGGCGCGGCGGGGCTGGGCTCCGGTTTCTCCGTGGGCGGGCTGCAAAGCAGTCTGCAAAAAGGCTTGCGCCGCCCGCTGATCGGGCTGGGCGCCGGTGCGGCGCTGGGCTTGCCGCTGACGGGATTGCTGGCCCTGGCGGGGGGGCAGGGGTGGCTGTTCCAGGCGGCTTTCGCCGCTTGGGGGGCGCTGATGGCGCTGGCTCTGTATTGGGGCGAGAAGAAAACCGCGCGCCGCTGGCTGCGGGTGCTGAACGGCCCTGGGGAGGACACCTTCTATCCCCTGATCGGCAAATCGGTCACCCTGGGCAAGATGGAATTCAACGATATCCCCCTGACCAGCTACCAGGAAATTTTCCCCTTCCACTGCCAATTGCGGTGGGAGGCGGACCACTACAGGATCGTGGACAGGGAGCAGGGGGGCACGGTGCTGGTGAACTACCGGCAGATTCAAGAGCAGGACCTCAAACACGGTGATCTGGTGAAGCTGGGGACGGCCCTGCTGCAATACGGAGAGGCGTCATGACCAAATGCTCCTGGAATTTAACCGCATGGCCTGGCCTCGTCCGGACGATGCTGGCGGCCGCTGCGCTGGGCCTTTTGCTTGTCCTGTCCGTGGACGGCGCGGCGGTGGCCGGAGCGAGCTCCGCTGCCCGCCCGCCCGGCCCCCCTCCCGCGCCGGGATCGGGGGTGGAGGCGGTCGCGGAAAGCCGGGCGGCGCCCCCTGCGGTGGATGCACGGATGCAGGCGGGCTTCCGCGTGGGCGGTTATCAGAACGAGGGGGCTCAGATGGTGTGGCATGGCGCGGCGTTCGTGTTGACGCTGCCCCTGCTGGCATGGCTGCTGCTCCGCCAGCGGGTCATCAACGCCATCTCTTCACCCGGCTTCGAGATCATCACCAACAGCGAGCCCCGCAGCTTCATCCCCCTGGAAGACAAGTTCCAGCACATGGATTATCTGAACAAGGTGGAGACCAGGGGCGCGCTCAGGCTCTCGGCGAACCTGAACAAGGTCAACCTGAGCTTCCGCCGTTACGGGTACCTGCTGGAGGACAAGAACTTCCGCAACGCCCTGCTGGTCAACCGGCGGCGGGTGCGGCGCACCCTGCTCCGTGACGGGGACGTGCTGGACCTGGGCGACCTGACGCTGCTGTACCGGGACAGCAGGGAGGTGCCCATCGTCCGGTACACGGCGGTGACGCCCCCGGAGGGCAAGGTGCAGGTGAAGTTCGACAAGGTGCGCGGCCCCGTGCGCAAGGGCACCCCGATGCTGGTCTCCGATCAGCCCACGGCGCGCAACTTCTACATCACCAAGAACATGGTGTTTATCGGCCGCTCGGAGAACAATGACCTGATCGTCAAGTCCCGCAACGTTGCCTATCGGCACGCCAAGATAGAGCGGGTGGGCGGCCGGTACAAGCTGCTGGACCTGAGCAATTCGGGCAGTACCTTCGTCAACAACCGCCGTATCGAGCAGCGCATGCTGAAAGACGGCGATGAGATTTCCATAGACAACCAACGCTTTAAATTCCAGTTGGTCAGCAAGCCGGTGCACGATTTCCCGCACTCCCACGCGCCCCGGCCCGTGGAGGCGGCGCCGAACGGAGAAGTGGAAGACGGCGGCCAGCCGGAAGAGACCTCCAGGGCGGCGGAGGAATAGCACCGCTCGAGCGGGCGGGCGGCGAGCCAGGATGAGACGGACGATGGGCAAGGCGGCGAAAAAGGAGAAGGCGGCCGGTGTGCCGCCCGATGAGGCCAAGGTGAAGAAGAAGGACCTGCTCATCGAGGCGCTCTCCTATATCGGCCGCTTCGAGGACAAGGTCGTCGTCATCAAGTACGGCGGGGCGGCCATGGCCCACGAGCCGGTCAAGGCCAGCTTTTCCCGGGACGTGGTGCTGCTGCGCTCCCTGGGCATGCGGCCGGTGATCGTCCATGGCGGAGGCGCGGAGGTGAGCCGGGTCATGGGCAACCTGGGCCACGAGCCCCGATTCGTGGAGGGGCTGCGGGTGACCAGCGAGGAGGGCCTGCGCATCACCGAGATGGTGCTTTCGGGCACGGTCAACAAGGAGATCGCCGCCCAGCTCAATGCCGAGGGCGGCAACGGGGTCGGCCTGAGCGGAAAGGACGCCCACCTGATCCAGGCCCGTAAAATGGAGCGGGTGAAAGGCGTTGACCTGGGACTGGTCGGGGAGATCGTGCGCATCAACGCGGGCATCCTGACCCTGCTGCTGGAAAACGGGTACATTCCCGTCGTGTCTCCCATTGGGCTGGGCGAGGACGGCAAGACCTACAACATCAACGCGGACACCGCCGCCGCGCGCATCGCCGCGGCGCTGGGCGCGGAGAAGCTGATCTTCATGACCGACGTGCAAGGGGTGCTGCGCGAGGGGGAGTTGATCACCGGGCTGTCCGCGGGCGAGGCCAGGGAACTGATCGCCAAGGGCGTCATTGAAGGCGGGATGATCCCCAAGGTAGAGGCCATCCTGCACGGCCTGGAGCACGGCGTCTCCTCGGCGGCCATCATCAACGGCAACGACCACCACGCCATCATCGCCGAGTTGTTCACCGACAAGGGCATCGGCACCATCATCACTTCCTAGGCCCCTCCGCCGCGCGGCCCTTTGCGGCCTGCTCCCGCCTCCTGCGCCCGCGGGTTCGGCCCTGGGGCGATTGTGGGGGCCATGGGACTTTGCTAATATGGGGGCATGCCGCCGAGGGAGGCCTATGTCCCCTTCCGCCGAAGAGCCCTTTCCGCCGAAGGAACGGCGGGAAGCCCGCGGCACATTTTTCTGCATCCGGCACCGGCCCATGACCGTTCTCAACCCGCAGCAGCAGAAGATCGTTGAACACATGGAAGGCCCCGCCCTGGTGATTGCCGGCGCGGGCAGCGGGAAGACCCGCGTCATCACCCACCGGGTGGCGCGCCTGATAGAAAGCGGTGTGCCGCCCGCCAGCATCATGATGGTCACCTTCACCAACAAGGCGGCGGAGGAGATGCTGCGCCGGGCGGAGGGCCTGGCCGCCAACCGGGAGCAGGTCAACCAGATTTTCTCCGGCACCTTCCACTCCCTGGCCAACCGCTTTCTGCGGCGCTATGCGCCCCTGGTGGGCTGGCAGCACAATTTCAGCATTCTGGACGAGGAGGACGCGCGGGACGTAGTCCGTGCCGCCATCGCCGAGTGCGTGCCCAAGAGCGAGCGCAAGTTTCCCACCGCGGCGGTGGTGCGCAACGTGTTTTCCATGGCCTTCAACAAAAACGTGAGCATCGCCGCCCAGGTGGAGAAGGAGTCCCCCTGGCTGATCGATTTCCTGGGCGAACTCGAGGTCCTGCACGAGGCTTACGGGAAGAAAAAGCGCGACAACAACGCCATGGATTTCGACGACCTGCTGGCCAACTGGCACCTGCTGCTGACCACCAGGAAGGATTTGGAACTGGCCCAGCGCATCCGCTACATCATGGTGGATGAGTATCAGGACACCAATTTGGTGCAGGCGGAAATCGTGGAGTTTCTGGCCGGGGAACACCGCAACCTGATGGTGGTGGGGGACGACGCCCAGTCCATCTACGGGTGGCGGGGCGCAAACTTCACCAACATCCTGCGCTTCCCGGAGCGCTTTGGGGGCGAGATCTACCAGCTGGAGGAAAACTACCGCTCCACGCCCAACATTCTCGACCTGGCCAATTCCAGCATCAACCAGAACACCGCCCAGTTCGTGAAAAACCTGTACTCGATGAAGCCGAAGCTGGAGATTCCGCGGGTGGTGCACGTTTACGACCAGCAGCAGGAAGCCGACCTGGTCACCGACCAGATTCTGTATTACGCGGACCGGGACATCCCCCTGCAGGGCATGGGGGTGCTCTACCGCAACCACATGCAATCCGCCGTGCTGCAGTTGCGCCTCACCGAGCGCGGCATCCCTTTCATGGTGCGCTCGGGCATCAAGTTTTTCGAGCAGGCCCACATCAAGGACGTGGTGGCGTTTCTGAAGGTGGTCTTCAACCCCCTCGACGAAATCGCCTGGCTGCGCATTCTGAAGATGCTGCCCGGCATCGGCAACACCACGGCCCAGCGCATTTTCAGGATATTCCGGGAGCAGGCCGCGGTGCGCCTGTCCCCGGACAACGAGGCGCTCAACAAGCTTATTCCCGCCAAGGCCCGCGAGGATTGGCAGCGCCTGGCGGAGAACTTCAAGGAGCTGATCCGGGAGGACATCCAGCCCACGGAAATGATCGAAACGGTGCGGCAGGGCTTTTACCGGGATCGGCTGTATTCCGCCTTCGACAACGCGGGCGAGCGGGACGCGGAACTCAAGTACCTGGGCGAGTTCGCGGGGAAGTACCGCTCCCTGGAGCGTTTTCTGGCCCAACTGGCCCTGGTGGGCAGCACGGTGATCCGCGATTACGACGAGGACAATCTGCAGGACGACGACTTCCTGACCCTGACCACCATTCACCAGGCCAAGGGGCTGGAATGGGACGTGGTGTTTTTGCTGGGGCTGGCCGAAGGGCAGTTCCCCCACGCCCGCTGCCTGGAGCCCCCCGAACGGCTGGAGGAGGAACGGCGGCTGTTTTACGTGGGGGTGACGCGCTGCCAGCGCTATCTGGAAATCTACGTGCCCCTGGTGACTTTCCAGCACGGCATGTCGGAGATTTGCCGTCCCTCCCGATTTGTGGAAGAATTGCCGGAGCATGTGGTCGAGGTGACAAAGGCCATGGGGCTGGACAACCTGCAATCCCGGCTGGGGCGGCGCCACGAGCTTTCGGTGGATTTCTAGCGGCTTTACCGAAGCCACCTCGGGAAACGCCCCGCCCCCTCCCGCCGGCAAGAGCCATGAGCGACCCCCTACCCGCTTCCGGCGACGAAACCGCCGCCGCACCCACGAGCGGCCACCCCCTGTTTAAAATTCTGGTGGAGGAGTTTCGCGTCTCCCCCGAGGCTCTGGCCGAAATCAGCGAGGAGCTGGACGGGCAGCCCCTGGGCCTGAGCGAGCTCAAGGCCCTGCTGCTGCAGCAGGACGTGGTCACGCCGGAGGTGCTGCAACGGGGCGTGGCGCGCATGTTCAGCCTGGATTTCAGCCCCAGCCTGGACGACGCGGAGATTCTGCCCGAGTTCACCAAGGCCATCCCCATCCGCTACGCCAAGAAGTTCATGTTCTTTCCCACCCGCATGACCGACGAGGAGTTGTGGGTGGCGGTGGAAAACCCCGACGTGGTGGACCCCATCGAGGACGTGGGGCGCAAGTTCGCACGCAACATCCGGCAGGTCGTCTCCACCCATCAGGCGATCCTGAGCCTCATCAACCGGGCCTACGACCGCGCGGAGGCGTCATCGGATCAGGTGTTCGAGGTGATTGACGCGGCCAGCAACGTGGACGCCGGCAGCCCTTGGGGCATCGAGGAACCGGAAGACCTGATAGACGCCACGGACGAGGAGCCCATCAAGAAGCTGCTCAACAACGTTCTCTATCAGGCCGCCAAGAGCAACGCCAGCGACGTTCACATTGACGCCAATTCCTCGGAGGTGGTGGTGCGCTTCCGGGTGGACGGCGTGCTGCACAACATCCTGACCCTGCCCAAGTCCATCCAGCGCACCCTGATCAACCGCATCAAGATCATGTCGCGCCTGGACATTTCCCAGCGTGGCCTGCCCCAGGACGGACGCACCCTGATCCTGATCGCGGGGCGGAAGATAGACATCCGGGTGTCCACCATGCCCACCGTGTACGAGGAAAAGGCGGTGATGCGCCTGCTCTACCAGGATCAGGACCTGTTCAGCCTGGGCCAACTGGGCATGCCCGACTACATCCACGACCAGCTGGCGCCCCTGGTGAAGCAGAGCGGCGGGATCATCCTGGTCAGCGGGCCCACGGGAAGCGGAAAGACCACCACCTTGTACGCCGCGCTGCACGAGATTGACCGGCACAGCCGCAACATCATGACCATCGAAGACCCGGTGGAATACAAGACCGCCGGCTACGTGCAGATCGAGGTCAACCCCAAGCTGGGGCTGACCTTCGCCAACGCCCTGCGCTCGGTGCTCAGGCAGGACCCGGACGTGATCATGGTGGGGGAGATGCGCGACCGTGAAACGGCGGTGATCGCCATTCAGGCCGCCCTCACCGGCCATACCGTGTTCAGCACCGTCCACACCAACAATGCGCCGGCCACCATCACCCGGCTGGTGGACATGGGCGTGGAGCCCTACCTGATCTCCTCCACTTTGATGGCCGTGCTGGCCCAGCGGCTGGTGCGGCGCATCTGCAAGGAGTGCAAGGCCGAGGCGCCGGTGAACGAAACCCTGCTGAAAGAGTTGGGGCTGGAGAATAAAGGGCGCGGAAAATGGAAGACCGTCTTTCAGGGCAAGGGCTGCCCAAGCTGCAAGGGAACGGGGTATCGGGGGCGGGTCGGCCTGTTCGAACTGCTCGTGATCGGCGAGCCCATCAAAAAGGTGCTGCTGAAAACCAATGACGCCAATACGATACGCGATACGGCCATCGCCAACGGCATGACCGGCATGCGCCGGGCCGGCGAGGAACTCGTGCGCGCCGGCGTCACCACCATCGAGGAAATTCTGCACGCCACCCGCGAGGATTAACGCCGGGGATCCTCCTTTTTGAGCTAATTCCCGATGGCGGGGACGGCCGCCCGGCCCGAGGGCACGATCCCTGCTATAGTTTTTCGTGTGACGTCCGCCTGTGACTCGGAAGGGGCGCTCCCGCCCGCGCCCGGCTTCGGCGAGAACCGGATTCCCGCCTTGGCAATGCATGGAAGGGATATGCGGTGGCCATAGCGATCGGTGACATTCATGGATGCCTCGAGCCCCTGCAACGCCTGATCGCCCGCCTTCCATTCGCCGAAGAGCTTGTATTTCTGGGCGATTACGTAGACCGCGGACCGGATTCCGCCGGCGTGGTGAAGTTTCTGAAGGGCTTGGCCGCCCAGCGCGCCTGCCGTTTCCTGAAGGGCAATCACGAGGACCTGATGTGGAACGCCATCGCCGACCGTGGGGAAATTTCCAGCTGGTTCTTCAATGGCGGCGATGCGACCCTGGAAAGCTATGGGGTGAGCCGGGAGGAGTGGCTTCCCAGCCCGGAGCGCGGAGCGTTTCTGAGGGACGATCTGGAATTCTTCGAACCCCTCGAAATGTACTACGAGAACGAGAGCACGATCTTTGTCCACGCCGGCCTGGACCCCCGAATTCCGGACATGGCCCGGCAGAATCCCCATGTGTTGCTGTGGACGAGGGAAGGCTTTTTCCGCAGCGCTGGCCAATGGCAGGGCAAGGAGATCATCTTCGGCCACACGCCGACCCGGCTGATGGGCCTGCACGGAAAGGAAATATTCAACTCAGGGCGCGTTTACGGCATAGACACCGGCTGCGTCTACGGCGGGTATCTGACCGCGATAGACGCCACCACCCATCAGCTTTACCAGGAGCAGAGCGATTTTTCGTACCATGCGCGGTAATTAATTGCCGCGCCCGTGCAGTTTGGGATTGATTTTACGATTAAACGATACTATGATTGTCAATTACTATGTGGCATAACGAATTTCGATTTTGGGCCTATAGCTCAGCTGGTTAGAGCGTCCGGCTCATAACCGGATGGTCCCTGGTTCAAATCCAGGTGGGCCCACATTCGCAGTGAGTGATTCACTGAACATGACGAACGAAAACGCGGAAAACGAGAAAACAAGATTTACCGACAGCCGCTGCCTCAGCCGGGTATTGGCCGGGGGGCCTGAATCAGGCGCAGCCTTGGCTTTGGGAGGCTGCGCGGCCAGGAGGGGTATACGCTAGGGTGCATCGGTTACGATGCGCCCTTTTTTTTTATCCCGCCGGCCGCCGCTTGCGGCCCATCGCAACCGCCGAGAAAGGACATAATGGACGAGCGAGCAAAGACACTATCCGAAATGGGCCAGTTGGACGCCCAACTCTTCGAGTTGCACAAGGCGTTGCGGAGTTACCCCCGCAGGCTGGAGGATGCCCGCAAACAATTGCTCGCCGAGGAAGCCTTCCTCAATGAACTGCAAACCCCCTGGGACGAACTGGAGCACCAGGTGCGCGAGAAGGAAGCGACCATCCAGGTGGCTTTGGACACCATCGAAAAATTCGAGGAGCACATAAAGCGCGTCACCACCCAGAAAGAATACATGGCCGCCAAAAAGCAGGTGGAGGAAGCGCGCAGGCTGAATAGCCAGTTGCAGGACGAAATCCTGGAAAACCGCGTCAAGCAGGAAGAGATCGGGCCGCAGCTGAAGGTGGTGCGGGGGCGCTACGACAACGTGCTCGCCGCCTACCAGGAGGAAGAGGGCGGCATCCTCAAGGAAAAGAAGCGGGTGGAAAGGGATCGGACGAAAAAGGAAGCCCAGTTGGAATCAATGGCCGGCGGCTTCGACGACCGGTTCTGGGGCTATTACCAACGGCTGGTGAAGGGCGGAAAGCTGCCGGCGATCGTTCCTGCGCCCGGGGGCACCTGCGGCGGCTGCAACATGAGCATCCCGCCCCAGTACTACAACCTGATGATCGCCAATCCGGAAAGTATCCACAACTGCTCCCATTGCAACCGGATCGTGTATTATCAGGCGCCCGAGGGTGGCGCGGAGGAAGAGCCCGCCGAGGAGCCCGCGCTGGCCGAAGCGCCGTTGTCCGAAGCGGCGTCAGGCTCCTGATCCTTTCGTTGGGAAGCGCCCGGGTCTCAAAGGTTAGTATGCCCGGCGTGTTCACACCCACACCCGCGTGACCCTCAAGCGCCGCTTTGGGCGTGCCGGCCGGCTCGGCCGGCAACCGATTCAACTGCAATCCAGACCTCGTCACTGCATCCACCCTGCCATGGGTCACGGCCACAAATTCGACGTCAGGAAATTGCAGCGCCTGCGGGACCCTGAGCGGCTGACCTACCTCGATCCGGAAAAAATCTGGAGCGTGATCGGCCAGGGGGACGTGAAGACGGTGGTGGACCTGGGCGCGGGGGTGGGCGTGTTTTCCATCGCCTTCAGCCGCAACATTCCCGCCGGTACCGTATACGCCTGCGATCTGTCCGCGGAGATGCTGCACCACCTGGAAGAGGCGTTGCGGGCGGATGGCGTGGAGAACGTGGTGCCGGTCAAGACCGGGGAGGTGGCCGTGCCCCTGGACGACGGCATTGCCGACGTGGTCTTCATGGTCAACCTGCACCACGAGTTCGACGCGCCCGCGGAATCCCTGAGGGAATGCCGCCGCCTGTTGCGGCCCGGCGGGCTGGTGGCCGTGATTGACTGGAAGCCCCAGGAGACCCCCTCCGGCCCTCCCCTGCACGTGCGCGTCCCTCCCGGGACGGTGCGGGAGCAGTTGCGCGGCGCGGGGTTCGAGGAGGTGCTTTCCCACGAATTGCTCCCCCACCACTACGTCATCACCTCCCGCGCACCGGCCGCGGAAGAGGAATAGCCCTACGGAAAACGGGTGTCCGTCAATTCGAGCGCCGGGTTTGGCCGAATGGAAAAACCGGCAAAGAAAGGGCGCAGGGGCCGGGCGGCCCCCAGCTTTTCGGGCAATGCCTAGTCTCCGTCTGAGAGTACGATTCGCTGTGCCGCACCCTTCGAGACGCCCCGCTACGTGGGGCTCCTCAGGGATGTGGATTTTCTAAGTCTCTGATCTATGTTTTTTAAAACCGAGGACTCCGTGTTGCTGAGGAGCGCGCGAAGCGTGCGTCTCGATCTGCGCGGAGTCGGCTGCTACCGGATACGGTTGTCAATACCATTCTCTCAGGCACAGTCTAGAATGCCAGGGAGAAGCCCTCGTCCGGAACGTCCATGGCCGTCGTGTCGCCTGAGGCCATCATCTCGTTCAGGGTGAGCGCGGAGGGCAGGATGTTGCCGGCGAAAAAGCGGGCCGCGGCGATTTTGCCTTGGTGGTAGTGGGCATCCGCGCTGTCGGCGGTGGCCTTCTTCAGTCCTTCTTCGGCGGCGAGGGCGCCTTCCAGCAGCAGCTTGGCGATGAGAATTTTGGACATGCTCTCCAGGAAGCGCGTGGCCGTGAGCAGGATGATCTCGCGCTTGTCCTGGGTGAGGAACTCCATGTACTTCCCCAGCACCTGGTTGAAGCTTTCCACCGCCTTGCCCAGCACCGCGGCTTCCGCCTCGTATCCCCCGCGGCCTTCCAGCGCTTTGACGAACTCGGCCATCTCCCCGGTGAACCGCCCGATGAGGGCCCCGCCGTCCTGGCTCAGCTTGCGCCCCACCAGGTCCAGGGCCTGGATGCCGTTGGTGCCCTCATAGACCGGGAAAATGCGGGCGTCGCGCATGTATTGCTCCGCCGGGAAGTCCGCGGTGTAGCCGGCGCCGCCGTGCACTTGCAGGGCCAGGGAGGTCACGTGCAGGGCCATGTCGGAGACGAATGACTTGGCCAGGGGGATGAACAGCCCGAAATAGTCGTTCAGTTGGTTGGCGCCGTCCGGGTCTTTCTTCCTCAGGGCGTTCGCCTCGTCCATGATGCGCACCGTGTGGTAGATCAGGGCCCGGCAGCCCTCCACGATGGACTTCATTTCCAGCAGCATGCGCCGCACGTCCGGATGCTCGATGATGGGCACCGCGCCGCTCTCGGGCCGGCCATCGCGGAAGTGCGGCCCCTGGGTGCGCGTGCGGGCATAGGCCAGGGCGTTCAAATAGGCCGTGGAGGCCACGGCCAGGGCCTGCACCCCCACCCCGATGCGCGCGCCGTTCATCATGAGGAACATCTTGCGCATGCCCTCGCCGGGCTCGCCGCTTTTCTCCTGTTCGCCGCCCAGCAGGTAGCCCTCGCAGTTGCCCCCCTCGCCAAAGGCCAGGGCCGCGGTGGCCGAGCCGTGGATGCCCATCTTGTGTTCCAGGTTGGTGCAGGTCACGTCATTGGGCTCGCCCAGGGAGCCGTCGGGGTTGACCCTGATCTTGGGCACGATGAACAATGACAGCCCGCGGGTGCCCTTGGGGGCCCCTTCGATGCGGGCCAGCACCAGATGGACGATGTTTTCGGTGATGTCGTGGTCGCCGCCCGAAATGAAAATCTTGTTGCCGCTGATCTTGTAGCCGCCGTTGGGGCCCGGCACGGCCTTGGTGGTGCTCAGGCCTATGTCAGAGCCGGCGTGGGATTCGGTCAGCACCATGGTGCCGCCCCAGGCGCCGGTTTCCATCCTGGAGGCGTACAATTCCCGTTGCTCCGGGGTGCCGAAGGCGCGGATCACCCCCGCCGCGCCGTTGGTGAGGGCGGGGTACATGTAGAAGGCCGTGTTTGCGCCGCTCATCAGTTCCGTGACCGCGGTGGCCAGCAAGTTGGGTGCGCCCTGGCCTCCGTTTTCCTCCGACATGGCCAGGGTGTTCCAGCCGCCCTCGTAGTACTGCTTCCATATGCCGTGCATTTCCGCGGGGGCCTTCACGCCCTCATCCGTCTTTACCGCGCCCTGCTGATCGGAAGACTGCATGGAGGGTCCGATCACCTCCGTGGCGAAATGGTGGGCCTCCCTGAGGATCATGCGCGCGTCTTCCTCGTTCATATGGTCGAAGGGCGGAGAGGAAAACAGATCGGCCAGCTTGAATTGCTCGAAGAGGGTGAACTCCAGTTCCCGCAGATCGGATTTGAAGTAGTTGACGTCACTCATGGGGGCTCCTCAGTCGCGGCGGAAGCGGTTTGGCCGGGAATCGCGTACGGTGGCCGGTGTTCGCGAGGGCTGGTGCTCCGGTTAGGTGCTGATACGTTGCAAACGCCGATTTGTTTACAATTTCAACGCCTCCAGTTCCATTATGCCTTACCTTAAAGCGTTCCCCCACCAATTTATATGGGCCGGATTACGGACTGAACAGATACGGCCGCACGTGCCGGCCGTATTCCCGCACCCAATAAAACAGCCGCAAAATCATAAATCCCAGCAGATAGTAAAACATCAAGCCATGAATCTTGCTCCACGCCAGAGCGGGGCTGCCCGGCAGCAGGGAGACGCCGTATCTGCCGGCGGCGAACGCCTCCATCCCGGAGATGAGCACGGCCCACAGAGCGATCCAATAGCCCGCGGCGGCGAACAGCCGCAGGGCCGGCACAGCGGATGGGAGCCGGATATAGAGCCCCTCCCGGCGCACCTTGCGGAACCCCCGGCCCGCCCGCAGCGCCATCCGCAACAGGCGGCAGCCGCAATCAATCAGAAAAACCAGCCCGAACAGCCAGTGCAGTCCGCGCAAGGCCGAATAGGGCAGCAGGGTGTCGCCGCCGGCGAACTTCAGGTACAGGCCGGTGCCGATCAGCCCCAGCAGCGCGATCAGCCCGGCGCCCTTGCCCACCATCACGGCGGTGCGGTCGGCCATGACCAGGTATTCCAGGGCCTGCTCGGAGTTGACGGCGCTGGGTTTATTGAACCGCATCGGTGGCACTGAAAAAATAGGAATGAACGATTTGCGAGGCGGACAGGCGGCCCCGCTCCGAACGCAGGTCCAGCCCGGACGAGTTCAGGGCCAGTTCCAGGCCGCTGGGCCTTGCCCTTTCATCCCGGGGCGCGCCGTTCCAGGTGCTGGGCGAAATGACGTCGTACAGGGCGATGCGCCCCCCGCGCAGGACCATCCGGTGCTGCACGATCCCCGCGGGGGCCTCGATATGGGCCACAGCCTCCCCTTCCTCCGCCGGGCGGCCGTTGGCGGACGCCACGGCGGGCTGCCCGGGGTTGAGCCGGTCCAGCAGGCTCCCGCACCGCTCCACCAGCGGCCGCAGTTCGCCCAGCCGCGCCAGCAGGCGGCCTGCCACGGTATTGGCCTGAATGAGGGGCAAGTCGAGTTCCTCCTCCAGCCGCGCCGCCATGGGCGCCGCGTGGCTGCGCGAGCCGGTGAGGTGGGTGATCACCAGCCGCGCCAGGGCCCCCGCGTCCACCCGGCGGGAGCGATAATACGGCGCCTTGATCCAGGAATAGGCTTCCTGCTTGTCCGGGGCCTCTGCCAGCATCTGATAATTCTTACCGGCGGTGAGGGGAATGCGGTAGTACGCGCCGTGCAGGTTTTCCGTCACGCGCGGCTGGAAGGGCTCCAGGGACTCGTCCAGCAGCACGCCGCCGGGAAACAGGGAGGCGCCGGGCCCCGAATCGTCCCCGATGGTGCCGGCGCTGATGAACGCCTGCGATCCCTTGCCCAGGGCAGAGAGCCGCCGCCATCTTTGGGTCACCAGCAGCCCGTCCTCCAGGGGCACGTCGCGTAGAAACCTGGCGACTTCCCTCAGGTGGGTGCGCAACGCGATCACCAGGGATTCCCGCACGGCCACCGAGACGCCGCCCGGCACGATGGACATCACCATGGGAAATTTCCCGCCCACCATGGCCATCATCCGCTGCAGCATGGCAAGGACTTCCAGCGAACGGGACTGGTTTTCCGCAAGCTGATTGACGTGGCTGATGAAAAACCGGTTGGGATAGCTGAACTTTGCCCAGGAGCGGTCGTCCTGGGCCGCCAGTCCGCGGGCGATTGCCTGCACCCGGGGCGAGCCGCCCTTGTATTCGGCCAGCGCGCTCTGCGGAATAAAATCCGGCAGAGCCTGAAAGTAAAACTGGCGCACACCGGCGTGGAGGAAGGAAAGCATGTGCAACAGGTCCCGCAGCAGTTGGCCGTTGTGGGGGACGGCTGTTTCGGTGATCGCCTCCCAGGCCTTCACGGCCGCCAAGGCATGGCTCACGCTTGAGTCCGCCGAAATGAGTTGGGTCAGGTATATCGCATCCAGGGGATGGCGGCCCTGCATGGAGGACTCGTAGTTGCGCGGCCGCGGGCCGGCCAGCCGGATGTCCCCCGAATCGTCCTGGAGCAGTTGTGCGGCCCCCTCCAGGCGGTTGATGTGCATGCGTACGGTGGCCATGCTATTCAGGCTCCCCGTCTTCCGGCCCGCCACGGCGTGGCTGCGCTTCCGGCGCCAGCGCCTTGCGGAGCAAATGCACGCCGATGCCCGCCCCGGCCAGCCCCATCACGCCCAGCCCGAGCGCCTCGAAATTTTGCAACAGGGCCGACTGATCGCCCAGCGATCCGCCGGTCAGGCGGCCGTACAGCCCGACCCCGCCATGGTCGGGAAAGCCGGGCTCCGAGCAGCCCGTGCACGGTCCACCGGCCCCCACGCACCAGTTGACGCCGCCGTTCCAGCGCACGGCGGAACAGGAGTTGTGGGTAATGGGGCCCTTGCACCCCAGGTGCAGGAGGCAGCCCGGCTCCCCGAACTGGCCGGCAAAGCGGCCCGTTTCCAGCTGGTCCCGGTGCTCGCATTTCTGGCACACCGTCTCCCCGTAATACAGCAGGGGCCGGCGCTGGCCGTCCAGACGGGGAAAGCCGAAATATTCCAGATGGTTCAGCACGCCCAGCAGATGATGGGGCGGCACGGGCAGGCCCGGCAACTTGATCAGGGGGGTCTTTTCCTTCCTGCACAGTGCCTCGAAGCGGGCGATGTCCCGCGCGTCAATGCCTATGCCGCCATAGCACGCGCCGGTGCCCAGCAGCAGCGTCGCTTTGGCCTGGGGCACCACGCCTTGTATTTTCTCCGCGATCCGTCTTCCTGCATCCGTCTGGCCGGGCACGGCTTCCAGGATCAGAACGGGTGCAACGGGAAATTCCGTCCGCCGGGCCACGTACCCCGTGGGCAGAACCGGCTCGTAGGCCTCCAGGTCCCACTGGGAGGCGACGAGATCGAGAAAGGTGGGCACCTGCTGTCCCAGCAATGCCAGGTGGTCGTGATCGGCGTGGCCGGCCTTGACCCATACCAGGGGGGTGACCGGAGACCTGTCCGCCAGGGCGGCGGCCATGGCCCGCAGTGGGGGCAGCCCCCCCGCACCCGCGGCGCCCAGCAGGGCGCCTTGCAATAGTTGCCGTCTGGAAAGCTTCATCCGCCGGTTGATCCTTGTTTTGAATGCGCCTGATCGGCCCTGTCCGCGGTGCAGGCGTCGAGGCCGGGAGCGGCCGCGCAGTTTTCCGGTTGTAATTGTTCCTACTGTATATAGCCCTGGGGCGTCCGGCTTTCAACCTCGGACTGTGGGTGTGCCCGGGACGGTCTGGGATGGCGGCAAAAAAGATAATTATTTTACCGAAATATCTTGGCAAAAAAGAATAGTTTGTGTATTACTGGTAGGGCCTTGCAGGCAACAGATGAGCAGGCGACCCATGTGGCCCGGAGAGCGACCGGGCCGGCGCAGGGGAGGGGCAGGGCAAGAGGGATTGAACGTTGCCGGCGGAATCAGCGCGGATGGAGCGCGTATGGCCGGGCTGACGATGGCTTGGCGGAC
>CBDUSX010000013.1:0-21267 GCA_965369935.1 uncultured bacterium | reverse complement strand
CTGGCCGCCGCCTGCTTGGTCAGTTTGACCATGCGGGCGCCGAAATCCTTGGGGGGTTTTTCGCCGCCGTGTTTCATGACCGTTTGGGTAAGAAGCACCGCCACGATGAAGAACCGCCTGCCGGAATTTTGGTTGCCCCTGGCGATGCGGGTTTCGAAGGATATGATTTTTGCCCGCACCCGGAAGACTTCGCTACCGGATTTATTGGCGGTAATCCAGGTCTCGGCGCCGTCCCGGTGCTGCCGCTTCCACGCTGAATACCCCGCCCCGCCAATCACCGGAGTACTTCGCACAAGGACTTTCATTGCGGCGAGGTCCCAGGATTTCTCCGAATTTCCTTCCGCTGCCGGAACGGGCGATTCCGTGAAGATGGCCGTCAATGCCACAGCGCCCAGCGTCAGGAATACGAGCGCAGCACTTCCTCTCCGTTTGAACTGAACCATGGCTTGAATCATCTCGCCCCTTCGGTGCGGCAGGCACATTCATGCCGGGCGGCACCTTGTAAACTCGCTCACATTTCGGCGGTTTGCCGGCTCGATCCCTGTGCGGTCAAGGGGGGGGTCGTTGACACCGATTATGCACGGCGGTATAGCACAGCGGCGGGGGCCGAATCCAGCGGTAAGGACTCTTTCCGCGAAATGCCCCGGAATTGAACGGGTTTGTGTAAGGTGGTATGTGTGCCCGCAGCCTTCCACTGACGAAACCTTTGGGGTGATACACCGTATTTTAAATTGGGGACAATAAGCGGTCAATTTTCAAAAGTTCGACAGCAGATTCTCTTCGTCAAATTCGGAAGCGGGCGAATCGGCCGAAATGCCCCCGCCCTGCCTTACACATTCGGCAGTTTCGAAATCAAGGGGGCCACCCAATGGAGAGTTCCGACAGCGGCAAATGGGAGCCCCTCCCATGGGATCATGGCGATTTCTTCTCCGAAGAGGGATTCGAGAAGGCCAACGACTATTTTCTTAAGACCCACGGCAAATATTCCCGCATCATTCTGGAAGCCCGGCAGGCGCAAGGATTTTCCAAAGCCGCCTTGCGGTGGAAGCTCAATCGGGAGATCGGTGAAGATTTCAGAATGTACACCGGCCTGAAAATCGGGGACAAGGCGCCCGCCGATGTAAAGCAGCCCCTGGGAATTCAGGGGGAACTCAACCATCTTCTGGCATCGAGCCGTAAAAAGGTCGCGCCGGCCCGGCCGGTCGAGTCGCGCATCCAGGAGGACCTGGCCATCGTCAGCCATCCCCTGGGACCCCTCGAGGTCTGCTACAACCTCTGCCATTTTTACAAGGAGCTGACAAAGCGCTATGCCTCCTTCGGCGCGGGACGGCGGGAAATGCTGAAGGGGGCCGTGGACGAGGAAATCTTCAAGTGGATCTGGCGCCTGTATTATGGCTCGGTGCTGATGCCGCCGGAGGCGGCTACGGATTATTACGATCACATCCCTTCCACCGGTCTGGCCTACATTCCCCTGGAGCAGCAGCGCATTTCCAGTCCGGAAAAGACCATCGCCATCGCCCAATTCCTGCTGGGAGAACATGTGGCGGCCTCCCACCTGCGAAAACCCCTGTGCTTTTATTTCGTCGAATTTTTGCGGGCCACCCAATACCGGTTGCTGCCCAAGGCACAGCGCAGCCGCCTGGAAAAAGCGTTCGAGGAGGCGAACAAGCGCAAAGAGGAGGACGGAGTGGACGATATGCTGGTCGCCATCGACGCAAACATGAACGCCAAGGGCGGCAGCAATGATTCCTTCGAGGACCTCTTCAAGGACGAGGAAGAGGAAGTATTCGAGCTCGTGGCGCCCCAGGAGCAGGGCTTCATCCTGAACCACCTGGAATTTACCAGGGCCAATTTCGCACGCTCCCTAAGCAAATTCCTTCCTCTGGCCACGGACGGCGCCAATTCGGCCCAGGAGCAAATTTCCCTGATGCCCATAGTGCTGGTGCTGCGCACAATGCCTTCCGCCGGCGCCGAGGAGATTCTCAGCAAAATTCCGGGGCCCTACCTCAATTTGATCGTAAACCGCCTGCGCTTCTCGGGCGCCGATACGGTCAGCGGAAATTTGTTGCACCGTACGGAAAAAATGATCGAAACCCGCAGGGAGGCCGGGGAACGATACGTGATTCCCACAACGGGCAAGGCCGGCGTGGTCGCGTCATCCGTCCGGGTTCAAGGGGCCGGCCAGCAGGGCGCCGGAGACGGCGCCGCTAAAGAGGAGGCTGAAAATGAGGCGCCCGCGCCACAGGCCGCCCGCCCGTCCGCTCCGCAGGGGGCCGGGGCCGCGCCGCCCGTCCAGGACGGCGCGGGTGTGGGGGCCCCGGATGCAAGCGGCGCGGCGCCTGGCGAGGCCGAGAGCCCTCCCGCCCGGCAAGCGGCCCGCGGCGAGCCGGATGCAAGCGGCGCGGGGGAGCCGGTCGAGCCCGCGCGCGTCATTTATCGCGGCGTAGCCGAATTGGGGCTGATCATCGGGTGGCAGGTCAGTGATGGTGGAATTTCCATGCAGACTCTCTCCCCGCGGCAGATTTGCTCGTACACGGGGTTTGACCAGTACTGCTTAATGCCCTGGGTCGTTTTCGCGTTGCAGACCGGCCAGATCGCGAAAGGGGAGGTGGCTAAGATATCCAGACAAACGGTAAACGAACTGCTGCGTTCCGTGAGCGATGAACTCGATTCCGAATCCCCCGGCCAACTCCCGGAGCAGGAGCTCGATCAACTGCGGGCGCAGTCCGGGCAAATGCCGGCCCACCAGTTTTTGCGGACGCTCCACGATCTCGTCGAAACCGGGGCCGCCCACCCGCCCGTCAGCAAGTTGATCACCGAAGGCGTGCGCAAATTGACCGGCCGGTTGGGAGCGAATCTCGAGGATTTCCTGCGCAATCCGGGTCAGGCTTCCTATCGCCCGTTGGTACAGGACCTGTCGAGGGAGGAAAGGTATATCGCCACGGTGCTGAGCCGCGTGGCAAAGCTCACAGGGCCTCCCCCATCAGGCTGAGCAGCCGGCCGCCTCCGCGCTGAGGATCGCGGGTGGATTCCGGGACTCCCGCAGGTGGCCTATGCGGCAATTTCCGGCGCGGTAAGGCTCGATTTGACGGGCTTGGGGTGAACAAAGTTGAGATAAGATTTCCAGATCGCCTCGCCCCAGCCCAGGGTGCGATAGGGATAGCCGTGCTTCGCACAGAATTCCTGCAGCATCGGGCTCATTGCACGATAGTACGGAAAGGCCACCTCGGGAAAAAGGTGGTGCTCGATCTGATAGTCCACCCCGGAGCAGAGGAGCCTGCCAAACGCCCCGCCATCGAAATTGAGGGAGTTCGAAGTCTGAAGCAAAATGAAATTCTCGTTGCCTTCGCCGATCTCCACCGCGCTCGCCTCGGCGGGAAAATGGCCGGGCGCGAAGATGAAATAAGCGACGTAGCCGCCCAGGGCGTTGCGGATCAGGGTGAAGGCCACCACTGACTCCAGGGGGAGAAAAAAGAGCGGCAGGACGATCCAGCAAAGCCAGTGGCCGCCGATGGCAGCGAGGTCCAACCAATACAACCCCTTGCGCCGGGAGGAACCGGTCAGCATCTTCCGCAGGTAATTCAGCCCATAATACTGAAGGTTCCAATAGTTGAGCGAGATTGCGGGAACGATGATCAACCACTGAAATTTAAGGTAAAAGCGGTGCAGGCCGCGTGTGCTGTTGAGGTCCTTTTCCGTATAAGCGAAGAAGGGAAGGAGATTGATATCGTTGTCCTGGCCGATCACGTTGGGCCGGGAGTGGTGTACCCGGTTGTGCTTGTGACGCCAGTAGGTGGCGGACATGCCGACCAAAAAAGGATAGCCGAAAAGGCTGAGCGCGTCGTTGACCCACTTCCGATCGCTGGTGGCGTAGTGGGCGGAGGAGTGGGTATTGGTGGAAGCCCCGGCCGTCCCCAGCACCACGATCACGATTGCCAGCCCCTGGAGCCACAAGCCCTCGGTAAGCAGCAGCATCGCCAGGCCTGCCAGCGTAACGCCCACATGATAGGCCAACAGGAGGAGGATGCGTCCGGTGGGCTTGACGTCCCACCCGCGGGCTTTGACTTCGGCCCGCAGGCTGGCAAGGTCCCTGATGCTGTCTTGATCCATCTGTCTCGTTTATGTTCCAGATTCTGTGCGTCGGGCCGATGCCATGGCTTCGCGGAATTTTTCTATTATATTATATACGGTTAATTTATGGGGTAGGGAAAGACCGGACTACCGAATTCACAATCAGGACTTTGCTCTCTCCGGTATTTGGGCTCGGTAACTTGTGATGAGCCGCAAGGCGGCTGTGGATCTCCCTCTTCTGTGTACGGGGGAGGGCTGGATGTGGGGGTGTACTTGTTTCCGGCAAGCCAGCGCCGCCTAGCCGTCAATCACCACGTCTTCCTGCACGTGGAAGGTCATGGAGGTGGCGGTAAATAGGGGGCCGTCGGCATACAGCTCCTTGAATTCCTCCGTGGCCAGGGCCGCCTCCATGGTTTCGCGGTCCTTGAACCATATTTCCGCGAAGCCGTCGATATTGCTCACGCCTCCCGGCAGATGCGGGTGAGGCACCTCCTCGGTCACAAGGTTCTGCACATAGCGCAGCATGTTGGGCACGCGCTTTGAGAGCTCCCCATGCACCTCGCGCCAGTGTTTGGCGAACTCCTCCCGGCTCAGCTCCGGACGGCGGGTCAATACGGCAATGCGCTTGATCATATAGGCTCCATTATGCGTTTGGGCGGTAATGGCGGATTCTTCTCCTCGTTTCCGCCCCTGCCGCCGCATCCTCGAACGCCCGCACGTGGACTTGGGCACGGTTCGGATGATAAGACATTTCCGGGAAGTCGGCCTCCTGCATTGTGGCGGCCAGGCAGGTTCATTTCTATCCCCTCGGAGAATACGGCTATGATTTATGAATTACGGATATATCATTGTGCGCCCGGCAAATTGCCCGATCTCAACAAGCGTTTTGAAACCATCACAACGAAATTGTGGGAAAAGTTCGGAATCCGCCCCGTCGGCTTCTGGACCGTGATGATCGGAGAGAGCAATCACGATCTGTACTACCTGCTCGAGTGGAAGGATCTGGCCGAGCGGGAATCGTTGTTCGGCGCGTTCGCCGTCGACCCGGAATGGTTGAAGGCCCGGGCCGAGACGGAGAAGAACGGCCCCCTCGTCTTAAGCGTTACCAACTACATGCTGAGCCCCACCTCCTACTCCAAGATGCAATAGAGGGCGCAAACCCCCGTCCGTTACCGCATATTGCCACATCCAGACGAGAGGAGCCTCGCGATGTCCGATACCGCCCAAGCCGGGGTCAGCAACCGTCCCGAAGAAGACAACTCGGCCTGGCTGGCCATGCAACCGGAAGAAGCGCTGGAACCGGAGCTTCCCATCTGCGATCCGCACCATCATCTGTGGGATTTCCAGACCCACCGCTACCTGCTGCCGGACCTGCTGGAAGACCTGAACAGTGGCCACGACGTGCGCTCGACGGTGTTCATCGAGTGCACGGCCATGTATCGCGCGTCGGGGCCGGAGGAGCTGCGCCCGCTGGGTGAGACGGAGTTCGTGAACGGCGCCGCCGCGATGAGCGCGTCCGGGGGCTACGGCGCGGCGCGCGTCTGCGCGGGCATCGTGGGTTTCGCCGACCTGAGCCTGGGAGCGCGCGTGGAGCAAGTGCTGGAGGCGCATGTGACCGCCGGGGGCGGGCGCTTCCGCGGCATCCGCCACATCAGCGCCTTCGATCCCAGCGGCGCGATACGCCGCAGTCACACCAACCCGCCGCCACAATTGCTGGGGGAGGCGGCCTTCCGCGAAGGCTTTGCCCGGCTGCAACCGCTTGGGCTGAGCTTCGATGCCTGGCTCTATCACTCGCAGATTCCGGAGTTGACGGAGTTGGCCCGTGCCTTTCCCGATCAGCCCATCGTGCTCAACCATGTGGGCGGCCCGCTCGGCATTGGTCCCCATGCGGGCAAGCGCGACGAGATATTCCCCCAGTGGCGCCAAGCCATCCAGGCGTTGGCGGAGTGCCCCAATGCATTCGTCAAGTTGGGCGGGCTGGGCATGAAGATCATCGGCTACGAGTTCCACAAGCGCCCGCGGCCGCCGGGCTCGGAAGAGTTGGCCGGCCTGTGGCGGCCATACATCGAGACCTGCATCGAGGCGTTCACCCCTGAGCGCTGCATGTTTGAAAGCAACTTCCCCGTGGACAAAGTCTCCGGAAGCTACAACGTCTACTGGAACGCGTTCAAGCGCCTGGCCTCCGGGGCATCCGAAAGCGAGAAGGCCGCGCTGTTCCACGACTCGGCGGCCACGTTCTATCGGCTGGGGTAGGAAACGGGACGGCGGCCCGCCTTCCATGTTCACTTCTTTACCGGAGCCTGAGCCACCGGATTGTACTCAAAAATCCAGTCGGCGTAGGTGCGGGCCTCCTCGAACGGCTCCAATCCGGGGGGAAAGTTGGCCTTTTTAATGGGCTCCCGCCGGCTCTGGCTGGCGACCCCCCTGAATCCGCCGTCGGAGGCGGAGATCAGCGTCCACTCTTTCCCGCCCCCGAGCGGGTCGGAATACAAAGCGCGGATATGCTTTTTGGGCGTGGGAAAGCGGCGGTCCTGGAGCAGTTGGTCAAGCTCCCTGGGGTAGGTGCGCCGCGGCTTTCCCGCCAGGTAGTAGGATTTGATCGCATTCCTGTAGGCCACCCCGCGAAAGATCAATCCCGCCTCGCGGTCCTTCCTGATCTCGTGGCTGGCCGAAACGGTGATGGTCTGCACGGCAACGCCGAGGATCACGATCGCGGCCAGCAGCATCAGGTAGGTATATCCACCGGGATTAATTCGCGCTTTCCCAGCTCGCGATGTCCCGGGCGTCTTCGTCCCCGCCCTCGCGGCGGTCCGCCCCAAGGGAGACGATTTCGAAGCCGCCGTTCCGGCCGGGCGCGCGGTAGATATACGGGGTTCCCCAGGGATCATTTGGAATTTCCTTCGTCAAGTAGGGGCCCTTCCAGCTTGCCACGCCCTCCGGGCGAGCCCGCAACGCCTTGAGTCCATGCTGGCTGGTGGGAAAATCTCCCGTGTCTATGAAATAGGTGTCCAGGGCAACCATGAAGTTTTCGATTTGCGCCCTGGCGACTGAGCGCCTGGCCGGCTTGATTCTTTGAAACAGGGCGGGGCCGACCAGGGCCGCCAGCAGGCCAATGATGACGAGCACCACCAGCAACTCCATCATGGTAAAGCCGCCTGGGGGAAACCGAATCCTTCCCGTACGTTTCATCTCCTCAATGATCCTGTTCCTGGCGATATTTGCTGTGTCGGTCGTCATTCTCGTAAGTCCAAAAGGAGGTTACCAGCTTCGGTAGGGGGTTCCCGCGTTGGATTTCTTGTCTGAGCCGCTGCGCAGGTCCGTGATCCCTCTTTCTCCATCCGGCCCCGGCTCCTCGGTTCGCAGCAATATCCACGAGTCCTTGCGCTCCGTGATCGGGTCGGCGGGCAGGCTGCGGATGTATCGTTTCTCCACCAACAACGCGAGCCTGGGAGGGTAATGCCCGTTGTCCGCGTAATAATCGTCAATGGCCTTGCGCATGACGAACAGGTCCTCCTTCAACGCGGCTTCCTTGGCCCGATGAATGGACCCCGCCACGATGGGCGTCACGATGCCTGCCAGCAATGCCAGCAGCACCAACACCACCATCAACTCCATCACGGTGAAGCCGCCGGGGCGGGTCTCACCACTCTTGGTATCGGCTGCCATCTATACCCGTTCGTTCACTGCCGGAGCGCAGGTCGTATACGTCCTCGCCGCCCCACGCGTCGGAATCCACGTCGTCCCGGTAGCTCCTCAATACCCACTGCTCCGCCGCTGCCCGCCCGGGACCGCCAAAGGGGTCCTCCGGGATGCGGCGCAGGTATTTTCGGGAGGCTCCGGATGCTTTGCCGGTAGGCACCCCCTCCACCAGCACCTGCAAGGTCTTCGGATACCCGTCCTCGCTGACCAGCTCGCTGATCCTGGAGATGCGCTCCGCCTCCCAGTCCGCGTGAAAGCGGTCGATCGCCGTCCGCACCTCCCGCAAATCCCGCCTGAGTTCCAGCTCCTTGGAGCGGCGCACCATGATCTCGGCGAACGGCATTGCGGAAACCGCCAGAATGGACAGCACAACCAACACGACGAGTAACTCGATCAGTGTGAGGCCGCGCCAGAGCGCGCCGGGCTTATTTGATGATGACGCGCGAGGCTCGAATCTGGGCATCAATCGCTTCTCCGCTGGCATCCTCGAGTTTGGGCGTTCTGTACAAGAGATAGGACACGCCTGGTTTTTTGCCGCGCAACACCACCTTTCCGAGCACGGTCTTACCTTCCAGCCTCGTTCCCCTGGCCAATTTCACCTGGATCCGCAAAACGCCCTTGGCCTTGTCCACCTCCGTGGTGAAGGCGTCAACGTATGCCGGGCCCTGCTCGCCCCGTTCGAATTCCACCAAATCCGGATTGAAGAGCACTTCGGCGGAAAGGCTGGCCGTCTCCCGCAGATCGGTGCCCAACAGCTCGATTTCGAATTCCTGCCCGACCCCGCTCTCGTAAACCGGCTTGGAAAACGTGAACAACGGCTGAGCCGGTTTGGGGAATTCCGGGGAGGGCGCACCCGGCGGGGCCTGCGCAGGGGCAGGGGCGGCGCCGGGCGTCGTGGCCGGGCCGGCGCTCGAATCCCCCAGCACGATTCTCGGCAGCCTTCGGGAGCGGCCCTTGGGTGATTTCCCAAGATATGCGAACAGCGCCTTATCGGAGTATCGGTTGGCGTTGCCGGAAAAGAACTGGAGGTCCGCCTTGGACGGCAGGTCCCATGGGCGCAGCACCCGCGGTGTGATGGTCAACAGCACATCCGTCCGCCCGACCGAATTGTCCGAGGACCTGAAGAACAGCCCGAGCACCGGAATGCTGCCCAGGCCGGGCACCTTGACCATTGCATTGCGTTCCTCGTCGCGAATCAGCCCTCCCAGGATCGCCGTTTCACCGTCCCGCAGGATCATGGTGGTTTCGGCATTGCGGGTGCCGATGGCAAATGCGGGTTCGTCCGGCGTGCCCAGGTTTTGCCCCAGGGTGCTGACTTCGAGCTTCAGCTTTACGCTGACCGAGTTGTCGATGTGCACCGTGGTTTCCACCAGCAGCAGGATGCCAATATCGGTATAGACGAAGGTGGTGCGGGTCTGGCCCGTCGAATCCTGAATGGTGGAAGAACGCAGCGGCACCCGGTCCCCAATGTGAATCTTCGCCGCTTTCCCGTTGATGGTGCGGATCTGGGGATTGGCCAGGGTTTTGGCGTCCACGTCCTGCTTGAAGTATCTGAACGTGATGCTGGGCAGTGTGACCGTGCCGGTTTGCAGGGCGCTCCTGAACGAGGAGGATACGGGAAACTCGTCGAACCTCGCGGTGATTTCAGAACCCAGGTCGAATCCCAGCCGTTCGGCCTTCGTGCGGTTGACCTCCAGAATTTCAACATCCACGATCGTCTCCGCCGGCTTTCTGTCGTTCAGCAGAATCAGCCGCTCGGCCAGATTGATGACTTCTTCCGTGTCCCTGACAATCAGCGTGTTGAGCGTCTCGTTGATGATGATTTTTTTGGGCGCCACCACCCCTTTCAGGATGCCGGCCATCTCCTTGGCCTTGATGGTGTTCAACTGAAAGGTGCGCACGATCTGATCCTCATATTGGCCCCGCTTGTCCTGGGTATCCGGGGCGATCAATATCGTGTTCAGGCCGATTTTCTTGTAGAAGGTATTGCTGGTCGCGGTGAGCAGATTAAGCGCTTGGTCGAAACTCACATTTTCGGCGAACAGCGTGATGGGGGCGTTTTGCACACCCTCGTCGAAAATCATGTTGATCCCGAAAGATTTGGTGACAAATTCGAACGCGGTCCTGATCGGCGTCTGCCGGAAGCGCAGGACGATCGGTTCGGTCGACAAAAGCGCGAACTGGCTCGCTGACGCCTTCTCGCTTTCCTTTCGGATGCGGGAAAGGTGCAGGGCGGCCGCTTTGTGCCGGGGGTAAATCTTCAGCGCCCTCTCAAAGCTCTGGATCGCGGCGTCCAGATTGCCGGCGGCCAATTGGCGCGAGCCCTCCGAGAACAGGCTGTTGGCTTCTTTCCGGGCCAGCGCGGACTCCATTGCTCCGATCAATTTATCATTGGTCGGCATGACCGCCAGGCCCTGCTGAAATTGGGCGATGGCCGCGTCCAGATTATCCCGTGCCACGAACTTCATACCGCCCTGGTAATAATGGCTCGCCGCCTCGAGTTCCAGTTGGTGCAAGCGGAGCTTCGCTTCAGTATCTCCCGGGTTCTTCTGCACCGCCTTGCGAAGCTCCAACACCGCTTTCAGCCATTCTCCCTTTTGGATATACTCGTCCCCCAGCCTATCCCCCAGGCTGAGGGAGCCATAGCAGGCGCCCAGCATCGCCAGCAACAGACCAGACAAAACGGCTGCCCGGACAAGGTGAAGGTCACATTTCATCGCAATTCTGCAATCTCGCTATTGGTTCCCGGCCATTGGAATGTACCGGGCGGCCTTGGTGGCCGAATCCCTTAGAAAAATTTCATTTAAGGTAATCCTCTCCACGACATACCGTCCGTCCAGCTTTTCCCCTACCCGCAACAAAAAGGTCCGGCCGTCTCTCAGCAAAAAGGCCTGTCTTATGTTGTCGCGCATCACGAGACCGACGAACCTGATTTGCTCCATATCGGAATCCGCCTTCTTGCGGGCGATGGCCCGCGGAGATGGGGGTGGCGGTTTCTTTGCCTTGGGCGCGGCCGGTTTGGGCGGCGCCGGAATTTTGGGAAGCTTGGGCTGAAACAGGTTTCTTGCGACCCGCTTGTGTTCCGCACTCGGCTCCGGAGGCAGGCGCAGGCGAAATTCATCCACCCGCATCCGGCGCAAAACGCCGGTGGAGCCGTTCCCACCCGGGGAATCCACATCACCGGGCCACCAGTACCAAAGGTTCAGGGCCAGCAATAAGGTTGCGCAGCTTCCATAGATGGCGGTTTTGTTCGTCATGATTCAGTTGGCGGAGGCTTTCGATTTTGTGGATTCATAAAAAGTGGCGATGCGCAGCTTGGCCTTGACCATGTTCCGATCTTTCTGCGAGCGCTCGAGCCTCGCCGAGCGGACGATTGTCCACGTCGGCAGACGGCGTATGCCGGCCATAAAACTGCGCAGGGCCCCGTACCCGCCCAACAGGTTCAATTCCTGGTTCAGCGCCCGGAATCCTCCCTTTTCGCTCTGCTCTTCATAGGTCTCGGAAAGAATTTTGATCCGGTTCCTGGCCGCCAGACGGCCAAGATTTTCCACAAGCTCGGCCTGCTTGATTTCGGTCCTCAATTTAGCGTCGAGTTTCTTCAGGTCGCGGCGCGCCGTACGGTAGGCGGCCTCGAGCCGCCGGACGTGCATGGATTCGACGATCCGCTTTCTCTCGGAATTCAGGGATTCTTCCAGCGCGGCCCGCGACTTGAATTCGGGCCACCAATACGCAGTGCCGACGCCGGCAGCCACCGCCAGGGATAGGGCGCCGGCCAGCACGCCGAGGCGGATGGCGGGATGGCGGAACGCATAGCGGAGAGGGGCCGGCAAGGAGGCGGGAAAGTTCATGACAAGCGCTCCCTGATCCGCATCTCATAGCGGATCAGATGCTTCTTCCTGGATTTCAATTGGGACTGCTTCGTCAACAATACTTCCGCGAAGTGGGGCTCTCCCTCCAGATTGGACAAAAACCTCGTAAGCGGTTTCTGAGATTCGGATTCGGCCACCAGCAGGAGCTCTCCGTCCTTTTGCTTGTAATGAATGCTGATCAGATAGGCCTTGTCCGGAAGCATCTCTTCAATTTTGCGGAACAACGTGGTCGGGGTCCAGCCAACGCGGCCCGGCAGGGCGTTGATGGCGGCGAGCCGCTTTCTGATGCGGGTCAAGGCCCGCTCGGAGGGAAGGGAACTCACCTTCGCGGAGCCACGGGATTTCCTGTTCAACTCCTCCAGCCGTTTCTCCAGTACCGGGATGTCCCGCTCGATGCCGCGCAGGTCGTACACGAACCAAACCGCCAGGCCGGACAGCCCCAGCGCCAGGCTCCACAACGACACCGCCAGAATCAGAATCCAGCGCATCAGGGGGACGGAGAAATTGGTCTTGATCTTCATCGCCTCACCGCGCAGGACAGGGCCGCTCCGGCGGCCGCGGCCGGCCGCTCCCCGGCCCAGTCGAATTCGTGATCGTCCGCCAGGCGCAGGCACGGCTCGGTCGTGCGCCGGTCGAGCAAATTCGCCAGCCCGTCCGATTCCTTGCTCGAGCCCATCACGTAAATTCTGGCAACGCCGTGGTGCGCGCCGGCGCCGGTAAAGGCCCGGATGGTGTGGGCTACTTGCCCGGCGATTTCCTTGATCGATTCGGGCGGCTGAGCCGCCTTGCTCTCCTGCCGCCAGCGGGAGCGCAAAAGGCGCAGGCGCTTTTGCCCGTCCCAGACGGACAGGGTCCAGCTTTGCGGCTGCAGCGCCACCATCGCACCGCCCGTCCCGCCGGTTGCACAGTGCTCGTAAAACCGGTTGAAGCGGTAGCTTGCGTCCACGTCAATGGTGGAGACGGGCACATCCGCATGGCGCAGAGCCTGTTTCACACATCTCAGCCAGCCGCCATCCATGGCCACCCCCAGCAGCAGGTGCGTGCCGCCTTCGCGGCCTAGATATTGGTGGGCGCAGGCCAAATCCTGCCCGTCGAGCGCAAACGCATTGGCGATCCGCCAGCGCGCCAGGTGCAAGCGCCTCTTCCTGGACGCCGGCAACTGCTCCAGTTCAAATACCGCCAGGTGCGCCGCCGGGTCCGGAATCGCGACCTGGACGGGAACGAAGGCGCGCGGAAATTCCGCGCGGAGTTTTGCGATGGCCTCCCGCAAGCATTCTCCGGCGGCGGGGGTGGGCGCCCCCTGAAACAGCGGCTCGGGCAGCGCCTCGTCCTTCGCCCACTCGACGGTTCGGGACCCACCCTTTGCGGAGACCTGGACCGCAAAGATGTGATCTCTGCCCAGGCTCAGGCCGATGCATCGTTTGGCACCTATCATTGGCTTTGCGGCATCCTCGCCGCTATTCGACAAACGTGACCCGGTTGACCTCCCTGAGAGAAGTCTCGCCGGAGAAGGCCTTTTCCAGAGCCGAGGCCCGCAGGGTCGTCATGCCTTCTTTCACGGCCTGGGCCTGCATTTCGCCCACCGGGCGCCTGGCGATAACCATCTCCCGTATGCGAAGGGACAAATCCAGGAATTCGGTCACCGCGGCTCTGCCCCGGTACCCTGTGCCGCTGCATTTGTTACAGCCCTGCCCCTCGTACCAGACCTGTTTGCGATGCCGGTGCGGATCGAGGCCGGACAGCTCAAGCTGCTCGCCATCCACTTTCGCCGGCTCCTTGCAGTTCTTGCAGATCTTCCGCACCAGGCGTTGGGCCACCACGCAGTTCAGGGAGGACACGAAGCTGTGCACGTCCACGCCCATATGGGCGAACCTGTTGATGACGTCGAAGGCGTTGTTGGCGTGCACGGTCGTGAACACCAGATGACCGGTCAGGGCTGACTGAACGGCAATCTGGACGGTCTCGCTGTCACGAATCTCTCCGATCATGATTTTGTCGGGGTCGTGCCGGAGGATGGAGCGCAGGCCCCGCGCGAAAGTCAGATTCTTCTTCTCGTTCACGGGAATCTGGATGATGCCGTCCAATTGATACTCCACGGGGTCCTCGATGGTGATGATCTTCTCTTCCCCGGCGTTCAACTCGTTGAGCCCGGCATACAGTGTGGTGGTCTTGCCGCTGCCGGTGGGACCGGTGATCAGAATCATGCCGTAGGGTTCGCGGATACTCCTGCGGAATTTCTTCACCACCTCCGGCGCTATGCCGAGGCTGTCCAGGCTCAGGGTGCCGATTCCTTCGGTGATAGAGGACTTGTCCAGAATGCGGATCACCACGTCCTCCCCGAATATGCTGGGCAGGATGGACACGCGGAAGTCTATATCCCGCCCGTTCAGGCGCAGCTTGTACCTTCCGTCTTGTGGAATGCGTTTTTCGGCGATGTCCAGTTCGGACATCACCTTTAGGCGGGACACGACCGCGCTGTGGTGGCGCCGGTCCAGAATTTCGGTTGCCGGATAAAGCACCCCGTCTATGCGGTACTTGACGGCGACGCCCTGTTCGTAAGTCTCGATGTGGACGTCGCTCGCCCGTTTCTGCAGGGCGGCCCGCAGCACCGTATTGACGAGCTTGATGACCGGGCTGCCGGCGTCCTCGATGGAATCCAGGGACACCGCTTCTTCCTGTCCCTGCTCGTTCTCCTTGACGTATCTGAAATCCTCCGAAACGTCCTTCAACACCTCGGCGATACCCTCGCTACGTCTCATTGATTCCGCGATGGCGCGGGCGCTGCTTAAAACCAGCCGCACCCGGCGCCGGCATTTCTCTTCCAGCTTTTCCGCCAGGGTGTAGTCGCGGGGGTCGGCCGTCGCCACCTCGAGCACGCCGCTTTTCTCCAGCCGAAGCGGCACCACGCCAGATTCATAGGCCTGGCTGGCGGTGAGCAGGCCGAACAATTCTGGCGGGACGGTGAATCCCTCCAGGTCCGCATAGGGCAGATCGAACTGCTCGGCCAATCCCTCGGCCAATTGCTCCGGCGAAACAAAGCCCGCTTCCACCAGCCGTTCGCCCAGCAAACCCTTTTCGGCAAGCAGCGCCTGCTGCACCTGCGCCGGGTCCACAAAGCCCCTGGCGGCGAGGATTTCTCCCAGCCGGCGATGGTGGAAGGGATGGTTCATTTGATGATCTCGGCGATATTGAATATTGGGAGGTACATGATCAGGATGATTCCTCCCACCATGATCCCTATCAACAGCATCAGCGCCGGCTCTATCAACGCCATCAAGCGGGCCATGTCGTGTTCCAGAATCTCTTCGAAATACTGCGCCACCTCCCGCAGCATCTCGTCCAGGCTTCCGGAGGCCTCCCCCACCTCGATCAGCTTGACGGCTGTCTCCGGCATGACGCCTTCATTGCGGAAGGCGCGGGCCAGGCTTTGGCCCTCGGAGACCTGTTGCCCGGCTCGGGCCACCCGCCGGGCGAATTCAAAATTGCCCAACGTGGAGTGCGCAGCCCGCAGGGCTTCCGTGAGTGGGGTTCCTGCGGCGAGCAGCGTGGAAAGCATGCGCGCCAGCTGAGCCACGATGCTCCTGCGGTGTACCGCGCCGTATAGCGGAAGGCGCAGTTTCAGCCAGCCGGCTCTCAACCGGCCTTTTTCCGTGCGGATCCACAATTTGAAGGCGAACCAGCCGGCGAATCCGGCGGCCGCAATAAGCAGCCCGTACAGGGGCAGGTTGTCCACCACTGACAAAAGCAGCCGGGTCGGAAGAGGCAACCTGGCCTCGAAGTCGGCATAGATCTCCAGGAATCGAGGCATGACGAAAACGAACAACAACCCCAGGATCACCACCAGCGTAACGAGCAGGAACGCCGGGTAGGCCATGGCCTGGGAAATTTTCCGTTGCAGCGCCAGCCGGAGTTTCAGATCTTCCTGGAATCCGGCGAGCACCCCGGCCAGATTCCCTGTTCTTTCGCCGGTCTGCACCGCGGAGACGTACAGGTTGTCGAACGCTTCCGGGTGGCGGGCGCATGCCTCCGAAAGCTGGACGCCGTTGTGAACTTCTTCCAGGATCCGCTTGAGAATCCGCGTGAATCCGGTAGAGTCGCGCCGCTCAGCCGAAAGGGAAAGGGCCTCGGGAACCGTCAGGCCCGCCCGCACCAACGCCATGAACTCGTGATTGAACAAGGCCAGGCTATCGGGCTTGATGCGCACCGAGGCGAACGGTGTCCAGCCGCTGCGTTTTGGCCGGACGAGTTCCACCAACAGCCCCTGCCGCGCAAGGTCCCCTGCCAACTCGTCCGCTGAGGCGGCGATGGATTCACCCTTAAGCATCGCTCCACTTTCGGACAACGCTCTGTATAAATAGGCCGGCATAGCGGCGAGACCCCGTGTCAACTCGTTTTCATTCCTGGAATTAGATAGACAGAAATTCAATTTTATCCATATGAAGTAAACTAAAACATTAATCAAAGCAAGTTCGCCCTTAAACGTTTCAATTCGAAGCCATGGAATTTACCCGCAGGTTTGTTGCTGACATATGGGGTCACAACCGGCTGTTAAAGTTCAACCCGCGAGCCGCATAATTCTGGAGCTTGGCGGGATGTTTTGAACTTATTCCAGGCCCCCCGGGGCGCCTTCCGCATTTGTCATTTCGGCACCGCTGCTCTTCGAATCCGTATTTGCGCATTATTTTGCATCCCAAATAACCATGGAACCATTCCGTCCGCACTCCGTATCAGCAATGAAGATTACCTTATTAAGTTGCTTTTTTCTTTTAAACATGATTTCATGTGAAACCTCGACTTAATTTGTCCAATAACTTGACGACCATTGTAAATAAAATGGGACGGCAATCGGCTTCTTTTGTTTTTGATCGTACGACATTGAAGTAACGCATGAATGCAGTCTCGCAATTGAACCAACTTGGTTTTGAAACTTTCTCCGGCGGCGCGTAAATCCATCCGGCCTCGCGCTGAAACAGGACTTTGGTTGAAGAGGATTCCTCGTGCTTGATCGGTTGTTGCGGCGAAGAGACAACGTCAATTTAATCCATGTCGTTGGGGTAAGGGCGGCAATCGCTGCGGTCCTGGTGTCGGCGGCAGTCGCAGTCGTATTTGCCACCCTGATCAGCCCCACCACGATCAAGCTCACCCCGTTCTCCGTTTCCGTCGCTCCGGACGCATCCCTCCCGGCGGCCGTGCAGGCGCTGGAGGCCGAGACTGTCCAGTCCCTGTTCGACCGGGACACCACCACCGAATATACCGCCTTCGGAAAGAGCAAGGTCACTCTGACCTTCGAGGGAGAGCGGAAAATCCAGGGAATCAAAATTTACGGCTCCGCGCCGTACGAGATCACGGTCTTCAGACAGCAGGGCGGGGGCTGGGTCAAGGTGACGGACCTGAGCAAGCTCAATCTGGCCGGGCTCCGGGAAGGCTGGACGGAATTCGCCGCCAGCGGGACCGTGACGACCTCCGCGCTGCGATTCGACTTCCGTTCCGCCGCCGGATCTTCATCCGCGGGCCTGCGTGAGATCGAAGTATTGGGCGGCGGGACATTGCGCAACGTGTTCGATGGCGGCGCCCTGGACACCGATTTCACCGAGGAGAATCCACCCGACCACGCCAGACGCTATGACATTTCCAAAGAGACGGTGGTTGTCGATTCCGGCAGCAAGCAGTTCACCTTTACCATCGAGCGCGATCCGCGCGATTTCAAGCGCCTTTGGCTGGCCTACGAGACCGGCGGCCTATCCCACTGGGTCTCTGCGGTGCGCTCGATCAACGGCAACACCCCCAGGGGCGGGGAGTATGTGTTCAGCGGCGGAACCAGCACCCGGCAGATCGAGCGCATCCATCCCGGCTGGCTGGTAAAGGGGAGCAACCGCATCACCTTCAGCCGGCCCCCGGGACAAACCGGGGTGTACACCGTCAGCAATCCGCGGCTTTTGGCGGAACTGGACAACGGCGCCAATTTCATCGAACGGATCGGGGGTGAGCCGGAATCGGGCTCCAACGTCCTGGAAAACCTGCTGGATGGCGACCTGGATACCGGTTGGTCACCCTACCCCTCCGGCACCGAGGTGCGCTCGGACAAACCCACTATCGAGCTGCTGTTTGACAGGAAGATCGAGCTCGACGCCCTGCTGTTCAACATGGTCAATTCACTGCGGGGCAACATCACCATCGAGTTTCTGAAAGACGGCGAATGGTCCACCGCTCCATTGCCGACCATCAACGCCCGCAAATACGTCATGGGCTGGAATCTTCAGGACACGCCGAGCGGCGAGCCCATAGACGGCGTGCGCCTCGTCTTCAGAGGCGGCGCAAACTCTTCGGCTGAAATCCGCGAGTTCTCGGCCATCGGGTCAGGTGTGGGAACGAGAGATTCCCGTCTCCTGCGGGTGACCTATCCCGATCGGGGTCAGTTCTTCGGCCGCAGCGCATATATTCGTGGTTTCCTGGAACTGCTGGACAATGGCTCCGGCGCCCCCCGCATTTTCGTGGCCGGCAAGGAAACGGTTCATGTGGATGGCGCCTTCGGCGTTGTTGTGACCAAGGAGGAGGCGGGCTTTGGGGATCAGATGACCGCTGAAACCTGGCAGGTCACCGTGGACGCCATTTATCCGGACGGGGAGCGGGTCAGCACCATCGTTGTTCTCGACAATCCCGGCGGCATTTCGGAAACCCAGGGCAAGCTCCCCGCCGACGTTGACTCCTTCACGGAGGCGCAATCCGGCGCGGGGGCCGGAACTCCGGTCGGCGCGCCGGTGTTTCCTCCCTTCAGCGGCGACGACACGGAAGACGTGGAAATGGAGGAATTGAGCGCGGATCAGTTGCCCCCCCTTGATCCGGGCATGACCAATGTCACCAAAGGTCCGCGCGCGGGCTACCGCTTCAAGCCCCACGGCAAGAAGTTCAAAAAGCCCATCACGGTCTCCCTGCCCTACGACAGGGAAAAGGTACCCCGGGGGCTTACCGAAGACGACATCAAGACCTACTACTTCGATGAGGAGTTGGGGCACTGGGTGGCCCTGCAGCGTGTCAAGCTGGACACCCAGGAGGAGATGGTGGACTCCCTCACCGATCATTTCACCGACATGATCAACGCCACCCTGACCCTGCCCGACCATCCGCAGCAGGTCAGCTTCAACCCCACCAGCATCAAGGACATCAAGGCCGCCGACCCCGGGGCGGGCATCAACCTGATCGAGCCGCCCCAGGCCAACAACCAGGGGGACGCGCGGCTGTCCTATCCGATCGAGGTGCCGCCGGGCCGCGCGGGCATGCAGCCCCAACTGGCGATCCAGTACAACTCCTCGGGCGGCAACGGCTGGCTGGGACTGGGCTGGGACCTGAGCGTGCAGTCCATCACCATCGAGACCCGCTGGGGCGTGCCCCGCTATGACGATAAGCTGGAAACGGAGACCTATCTCCTCAACGGAGAGCAGCTAACCCCCCTGGCCCATCGCGGTACGTTCGTGCCGCGCAACAGCGCCGAGGGCGACACGTCCGATAAGAAGAGGTTCCACACCCGCGTAGAGGGGCAGTTCCGCCGAATCATCCGCCATGGCGACCACCCGGCCAATTACTGGTGGGAAGTCACCGACAAGAACGGCGTGACCTCCTTCTTCGGCGGAGACGGAGAGGAACAGGTCGCCAGTGCGGTGCTCGCCGCGCCAAACGTCTTCAAATGGATGCTGCATCAGGTAAGGGACCCCAACGGCAACTCCATCAACTACACTTACCAACACGTGGAGGACAGCGGCACCGGCGAAGGCACGGGGGGAGTCAAGGGCGTACAGATTTATCTGAGCCAGATCGCATACACGGACCATCCTTCCATAGACCCGGCCTACTTCGTGAAATTCATCCGGGACCGCGAACTGAAACCCTTCAACCGCCGGCCCGACGTGTCCATTGACGCCCGGGCGGGCTTCAAGGTGGTCACCGCGGACCTCCTGCGAAAAATTGAAGTGAAGTTCGGCAGCCAGCTCGTGCGCAGCTACGGGCTCAATTACATCACCGGGCCCTTCCGAAAGACCCTGCTCGACTCCATCACCCAGTTCGGGGACAACGGCGCGGAATTCCACACCCACAGCTTCGAGTACCACGATGACGTGACGGATAAGCAGAACCCCCAGAACTTTGCCGGATTTGACCTGATCGTTCCGGATGTCGACACCGGAAACGACGACGTTGGGCTTGATTTTATCGGTGCGAGCGTCCTGAACGACATCATCGGCGGAAAGGTCGATGCCGCAAGCGTTCTGGGCGGCTCGGAGGGCACCTCCTTCAGCGGTGACGTCTACGTAGGGTTCGCCCTATTTGCTCCCTTCAAGGACGAGTCAGTCGGCGGCAAAATCGGCCAAAGCAGGAGCTCCTCGGAAGGAATTATTGCGCTTGCGGACCTCAATGGAGACGGCCTGCCGGACAAGGTGTTCAAGAAAGGTAATTTCTTCTTCTATCGTCCCAACACCACGAAACCGGACACGCCAGCATCGGAAGTAACTTTCAGCCAAACTGCGACTCTTCTTGATGGGTTCCCTGGAATCAGCAAGCAATCCACCAGAAGCACGTTCGGCGGGGCTGAATTGTACGCAGCGGGTGGAATAACGGGCAGTGTCACCGTGTCTAAGTCGACGGAATCCGCTTACTTCACCGACGTAAACGGCGACGGTCTCACAGACGTGGTCAAGAACGGCCGGGTGCATTTCAATCACCTTAACAATAATGGGGTGCCCACTTTTTCCTTGTTCAGCAGTCAGACCCCTTCGCCGATCGGAGGAAAAAGCGAAATTGACGCCGACGGCATCTTGCCGAACTTCGACGATTTCAAGCGCAAGTTGGTGGAGGAAAATCCGCTGATGGATGCCGTGCGCCGCTGGACCGCGCCCTTCGACGGCATGATAAACATAACGGGCACAGTCACCCTGATTGTCACCGACACCGGTGACGAGCCCAACACGGCGGACGGGGTGCGGGTGGCCATTGAGCACAAGGGCAGTGAACTTTGGTCCGCCGAACTGAATCCGGAAGGCCCGCTTTCGTCCACTCCGGACCTTCAGGGTATTTCCGTCAGGAAGGGCGAGCACGTCTTCTTCAGGGTGCAATCCCGCTTTGACGGTACCTTCGATGACGTTTCCTGGACGCCGGCCGTTACCTACTCAGGCCATTCGGACGCTCCAAGTGATGTCAACGAATTGCCGGTGTTTGGCTTTAACGCCGCCGGCGACTTTATATTGGCCGGCCGCAGGGCTCTCCTTAAGATGCCGTTTACGGGCAGGGTGCGGCTGGCGGGCCAAATTCAGAAGCTGGCAAAGACCAGCGATGACGTGACGTTCAGCATATTCCTGTTGACGAAGGAAGAAGTGGAGCGTTCGTCGGACGAGAATCTGCCGCGAGAGGAAAAGATCGACCTGAACCGGCTCAACGCTTTCAAGG
Organism: uncultured bacterium; assembly: GCA_965369935.1. Lineage (GTDB taxonomy): Bacteria > SAR324 > SAR324 > SAR324 > JACQKK01 > JAPUIH01. Next base: position 196 of record CBDUSX010000013.1, on the reverse strand, counting down.
CACCGATTTTTACAAAAATCATCCCATGGAACGAAACCGCGAGCTTCCCCCTCGACCAAATCATGGACCCCATCGAAGTCGAGCAGGATGACAGCCTTGTCATCCTGTTCCAGGTGGATTCGAACGTCGATTTGTCGCAGGTGCGCTGGGCGCAGCCTGCCGTAAACTACGTTGAAGGCATTACCCGCACGGAAGT